>CAYPNL010000118.1:0-9013 GCA_964412045.1 uncultured Desulfobacteraceae bacterium | reverse complement strand
TCTATGCTTGCTCGTTGAAAGCCACAGCACGCCGCGGATCCAGGAGGTACATATATTGGCCGGGCACATCGTGTGCGAGCTCGTCGAGAACATTCTTATACAAGGCAAGTTTGACAGGTGAGTTCTACCAAAGAAACGCTCGGATGAGGGAATCATATGGACAGAGGCAAGCCCATATCCCTAAAGGGATTGCAAACCTATTCCATAAAGGAACGGCACAGTAAGATCTCAATCAAGGATTTCGGTTCGTCCTGGAAACCGGGTCAGGGCTTTGATCATTGGGTCAAAGGGCTGCCGCGAATATTGGCCGGGGATGACTTTAGAAAGGTTATCACCAGGCTCACAGAGGCGGTAAGGGCAAAGAAGATCGTCCTGGTTGCAATGGGTGCTCATGTCATCAAGGTTGGTTTGGGCCCCGTTCTATTGGATTTGATGGAACGGGGTATTATCAGCGGGATTGCCATGAACGGTGCAGGCATCATCCATGATATGGAGGTGGCCATGGTCGGCGCTACCTCTGAGGATGTAGATAAAGAGCTTCATCTGGGCAGGTTCGGAATGGCCAGGGAAACAGGAGAATTTCTCAACAGGGCCATCAGAGAGGGTGCAGGAAAGGGGAGGGGGCTCGGGTATTCAGTAGGCATGAGCATGCTCGATGAGGGATTCCCGCATAACGACTATAGCATTCTGGCGGGTGCTGTGCGAATGGGCATCCCGGTTACGGTCCATGTGGCAATAGGCACCGATATTATACATATGCACCCGGCGGTTGACGGAGCTTCCATCGGTGAAGCCTCCCATCTCGATTTCCGCATCTTCGCCTCGTTAGTGTCGCACCTCGAGGGCGGCGTACACATCAATCTGGGCTCGGCTGTGATCCTGCCCGAGGTCTTTTTAAAGGCCTTTACCCTTGTGAAAAATCTGGGCTTTACCCTCAGGCATTTCACCACGGTGGACATGGATTTCATACGACAGTACCGCCCTCTCACTAATGTGGTAACACGGCCCACGAGCGAGGGCGGTGAGGGATTCTCTCTGACCGGCCACCACGAAATCATGGTTCCCCTTCTTGCAGCAGCCCTGATCGAAAACCTGGAGAGAAACAGCATCATTTCGTGACAGGTATGGAAGCTGATATTCCCAAAATCGGCATCGGCTATGATATCCACAGGCTCGTTAAGGGGAGACCCTTGATTTTAGGGGGGCTCAAGATTCCCTTTAAAAAGGGGCTTCTCGGCCATTCCGATGCCGATGTGCTCACCCATGCGGTAATGGATGCCATTCTCGGGGCCATGGGCAAGGGCGATATTGGCCGATACTTTCCTGACTCAGAACCCAGGTACAAAGGAGCCAACAGCCTCGAACTTCTGAAAGAGGTCGTGGGAATGCTATATCGGCAAGGCTTGACCGTGAACAATCTCGATGCCACGCTCATCGCACAAGAACCAAAACTCAGTCCTTATCTGGATGAGATGGGCAGACAGCTCTCCTGCGTGTTAGGCGTGGATGCAGGATCGGTGAACGTGAAGGCGACCACCACGGAAGGCCTGGGGTTTTGCGGCCGAGGGGAAGGTATGGCAGCCTGTGCAGTGGTAACCCTGAAACATACGGGACAAGAGGGATAAAGGAGGCGGTGTGCCTTTTCAACTCTATAATTCAGCAACGAGGAAAAAGGAAATCTTGAGGCCCATCAGAGAAGGCCATGTCAGCATGTACGTGTGCGGCGTTACCGTATACGACGTATGCCACATAGGACATGCGCGCTCGGCCATCGTGTTTGATGTGGTGGTCAGATACCTCAAAGCACGCGGCTTTACAGTCACGTATGTCAGGAACTTCACCGATGTGGATGATAAGATTATAGAGCGTGCCAACCAGACGGGCGAGGATACCGCTGCCCTGGCGGAACGCTATATAGATTCATTCTATCAGGATATGCACGCGTTGGGAGTGCTTGATGCCGATGTGGAACCCAGGGCAACCGAGCATATCGATGATATGATCAATATGGTGAGCCGCCTCATGGACAAAGGCCATGCCTATGTCAGTGATGGAGATGTCTACTTTTCTGTTGAGACCTTTGCACAGTATGGACAGCTCTCGGGCCGTAACCTTGAAGATATGGTCGCAGGTGCTCGGATTGCCGTGGATGAGAAAAAGAGAAATCCATTGGATTTTGTCCTCTGGAAAAAGGCAAAGCCAGGCGAGCCCTCGTGGAAAAGCCCGTGGGGTGAAGGGCGACCAGGATGGCATATAGAATGCTCGGCTATGAGCTTTAAATACCTGGGCGCCACCTTCGATATCCATGGAGGGGGTCGAGATCTGATATTCCCACACCATGAAAACGAGAGGGCCCAGTCAATGGCCGCCAATGGGGTGGATTTCGCGAATTGGTGGGTCCATAATGGTTTTCTGACCGTGGAGTCCGAAAAGATGTCCAAATCGCTCGGAAATTTCATAACCATCCAGGATGCCCTCGCCACATACCATCCGCAGGAATTGAGGCTGTTTTTCCTATCCACGCATTACAGGAGCCCTCTGGATTTCTCGCGGTCGGGATTGGCAGAGGCCAGATCCGGGATTGTAAGGATATATAGGACTCTTCAAAGGATAGAAGAGCTGACAGGGCCTTATGTGCGCGAGTCGCATACGATCACCGCCGCCTTACTTGGTGAAACGGAGGCTGATGATCTCACGAAACGGTTTATTGGGGTCATGGACGATGATCTCAATACAGCGGCGGCATTGGGCTTGCTGTTTGACAAGGTTCATGAGCTCAACAGGCTCCTTGATACGTCCCCATTCAATGAAGACCTGCGATCGTACCTCCAACGCGAAAGGGCCGCGCTTATTGAGTGTGCCCTGTCCTTGGGGCTTCTCTGGGATCAACCCTCTCAACTGCTGGGGGAGCTCACCAGGTCCCCCGGGGAGATAGACGCCGGAGAGATAGAGAGCATGATCAGACAAAGGGATAGGGCAAGAAAGGAAAGGGATTGGGCCAGGGCTGATTCTATCCGTGAGGATCTCTTTCGGAGGGGAATCATCCTGGAGGATGGGCCGAAGGGGACCAACTGGCGATTAAGGATAGGGAAACCGGAATAAGCAAAAGGGTAATACGTTAGCCCTTTGAAACTACCTGGTGAATGGGCATAGGGGTGTCTTTTCACTTACCATGCCCTAAACGTAATGCACTGGCAGGCCCCAATACATCAGGGCACCGACCGCCATGGCATACAAGAGTCAGTAGATATATTGAGAAGATCTTCGCAATTTGAGCTTATCTCTTCCTTTGAACCGAAAGGAGATCAAGCCCATGCCATCGATGCCCTGACTGAAGGCATCTTTCAGGGCCTCGGGTATCAGGTGTTAGTCGGCGTGACCGGCTCCGGCAAGACGTTCACCATAGCCAATGTCGTAGCCAGGGTTCAGAAACCCACCCTTGTGATTGCACCCAACAAGACCCTTGCAGCCCAACTGTTCGGGGAATTCAAGACCCTCTTTCCCCGCAATGCAGTTGAATACTTCGTGAGCTACTACGATTACTACCAACCCGAGGCATACGTTCCCCAGACAGACACCTATATCCAAAAAGACGCCTCTATCAATGAGCAGATCGACAAGATGAGGCACTCGGCGACCCGATCCCTTCTGGAGAGGGATGATGTGCTCATCGTTGCGAGCGTATCCTGCATATATGGGCTCGGTTCCCCAGAGGCCTATCACGGAATGCTGTTGTACGTAGAGAGGGGTAATCAGATACGAAGAGAAGATGTGCTCGCGAAACTGGTTGAGATTCACTACGAGAGAAGCGATATCGATTTTCACCGCTCATCTTTTCGTGTCAGGGGAGATGTGGTGGATATCTATCCTGCGTACGAGGAATACTCCTCCATACGGCTCACCTTTTTCGGTGATGTCATCGAGGATATCCAGGAGATCGATCCTGTCACTGGGCATACCGTGCGCAAACTCAACAGGGTAGCGATCTACCCGGCGAGCCATTATGTGATCACCGCTCCAAGAAAGCAGGAAGCTATCAGCGGTATCCGAGAGGAATTGGCCCAGAGGATCGAGTCTTTTAAAAGGGAGGCGCGATGGATCGAGGCCCAGAGGATAGAGGAGAGAACCCTCTATGACCTGGAGATGATTGAAGAGATGGGTTACTGTCATGGCATTGAGAACTACTCGAGGCACCTTACCGGCAGGAGACCCGGAGAGCCACCTCCAACATTGCTCGACTACTTTCCGGAAAACTCCCTCATTATTCTGGATGAAAGCCACATCACCGTTCCCCAGCTCATGGGGATGTACAGAGGTGATAGGTCTCGGAAGGAAACCCTGGCTGAATACGGCTTTCGCCTTCCCTCTGCCCTTGATAACAGGCCGCTCAAGTTCGAGGAATTCGAATCCAGGGTGAGCCGAATGATCTCTGTGAGCGCTACACCAGGCCCCTATGAGCTGGATAAGGCTACCCACGTGGTCGAGCAGATCATCAGACCCACCGGGCTCATAGATCCGCGCATCGTGGTAAGGCCGGCACGGAGCCAGGTAGATGACCTCTTCGCCGCTATCCAGGAGAGGGTGAACCAGGGCCAGCGCGTGTTGGTTACCACCCTCACCAAACGAATGGCAGAAGATCTCAGCGAGTACTATGGCGATTTGGGCGTCAAGGTACGGTATCTGCACTCCGATATTACGACGATCGAGAGGACCGAGATTATCAGGGACTTGAGGCTTGGGGTCTTTGATGTGCTTATAGGGGTAAATCTCCTTAGAGAGGGCTTGGATTTGCCAGAGGTATCATTGGTGGCAATCCTGGATGCCGACAAGGAAGGTTTTCTCCGCTCTGAGAGGTCTCTTATCCAGACCTGCGGAAGGGCCGCCAGAAATATCGACGGCACCGTCATCTTCTACGCGGAGGACATCACCCCGTCCATGAAAAGGGCGATTGATGAGACCGAGAGGAGGAGAAGTCTGCAGCGCAGGTACAACGAGGCCCACGGGATTACCCCGGAATCAATAAAAAAGGATATTACCGATATTCTGAGTTCCATATATGAAGCGGATTATGTAACTATTCCTGCCTTGTCAGAGCCTGAGGAGGAGCTCATCCCCATCGATCGCCTGCCCGGGCTCATACGATCCTTGAAGAAAGAGATGCGTACGGCTGCCAAGAGGCTGGATTTCGAGGAGGCCTCCCGCATCCGGGATCGGATCAATCATTTGGAGAGAAAGGAGCTGGAGTGTAAGGATTCAGCCTTGTTGTAGCCCAATGATCTTTTCCAGGGTCCAGAGATCATCATGGTGGTCATATCGTATGAGATAGATCTTGCGATCGTCTGCTAATGCCTTGAAATAGCTGTGGTTGATCCCATACCAGCGATCGAGGATCTCGAGCACCATGAATTTTCGCCCCCTGAAGGTAAACTGCACGGGACGCTCATTCACCTTGTAGCCGGAGTAGCAGCTTACCTGGATCGTCTTTAAACGCGAATCAAGCTTCATGGTAAGGTAGTATGGTTTAATTGGTTTTACTGGTTTGATTGGTTCCATTATCGTAATTGCATTCCCAAGATAGAACCAATTAAATAATCTCTTCCTACCTAATTCAACCAGTTAAACAAGTGGAACTAGGAAAACAGAAGATAGAGTATCATTTCTCGATGATCTTGTCAGCATCCTGCAACTTTCGGTCTATATTGTCCTGTATCCAATGTGCATCCCACCACTCTATTGGGTTTACGGGCACCCCGTGAACCAGAAAACCGAAATGCAGGTGATCGCCGGTCGCCAGGCCAGATTTTCCGGTAGTGCCGATTATCTCTCCCTTGGCGACCGTTTGTCCTTCGGCTATCTGGACGCTGTTTAGGTGGCCGTAAAGGGTGCAAAGACCTTGGCCGTGATCGATCACCACGGAGCGCCCATAGATCCCGAGATCTCGTGCGAGAATAACCTTGCCGTTATTGGCGGCCTGGACAGGTGCTTGCGCCAATGATGCAAGATCAACGCCCAGGTGTACTGCTTGGTCTATTACCTCGCCCTTGTAATAGTAGATCCTTCGGTCACCGAACTGTGCCATGGTAGCGGCGTTTTTCATCCTCAACCAAGGGCCGTCCCATAGCCTTTTCTCGGTGAATGATCGGCAAACCTCTTGTAATGCTTCGTCATTGCTCTTCCGCAACTCCTTGTTGATAAAAAGGAATTTCTCTATTGGGCTGGCATCATGCTCGAATAATTCCGGGGAAAAGGAGAAGACTACGGTTTCTAAGAGCCTTTCAGATATTCGAATATTTTCCCTGCGAAACTGCTTTTTTCTGATATGATAGAAAAAGGAGCCTTTTGTCTCGTTCTCGGCCATGTCTTTAGCCCACAGATACAGGGATACATCCTCCTTTTTGGCCTGGTACGGAACAGCAAAGTAACAGAGACGAAACTCATGAGAAGGTTCACGTAATGGTATGCCCGGGAAGAAACGGTCATTCACAAAAACACCGCTCTCCTCCGTATCGGTTGAGATCCTGTAGATAACAAGGCCAGATCCACCCATAGTGAGGTTGTGGTTTCTGGTTATGGCACTGATTGAGGGGGGAATGGTATCTACCACCATTTTGTGCTCAATGATAGTCAGATTTCCATCCCCACCCCGTCTTTTTGAGAAATCGTGGATCTCAATGACAATAGTTGCCTGCCCCTGCACAAGATTCAGTTGCTTTGGATCTATACTAAATGTCTGCTCGAATCGGTGGATACCCCTTTTGTTAAAAAGCCCCTCATAAGGAAAGTCCTTGTTTAGGATCGGAATGCCTGGTCCCTCCTGCTTCACGATCACCTTGATATCCTTGAGACCCATCTTGAGGTCGGAAAGCACAAGGGTGAAGGTAACCGGTTTGCTGAGATACTCCGGCAGCGGTTCTAGTTGTGCGACCGGTTTTTCTCCCTCGAATAAGGTCATCAGAAACCAGATAAGAGCGAGAAGAAGGATCACGATTGGGAGCGAGGTGATAATAAATTTCGATCTTTTAATCCTTGACATTTTCATCATCCCTATACTAACCGTATCTTGAAAAACAACGACATCCAGCTAATTTCTTATCCTTTGTTAGGATACGAGTTTTGTCAACCTTTTTTTGCCCGCAAATCACATGGCCCAAAGGGTTTATATCGGCGTGATTGGAGCAGGAGATTGCTCTCAGGAACTCTACTCCTTAGCACGTGAGCTCGGTCGGTACATAGGACAGAATAAGTGGGTGCTTTTCTGCGGCGGCCTGGGTGGAATTATGCAAGGGGCAGCAGAGGGCTGCTCTCGTGAAGGGGGGATGACGGTTGGTCTTTTGCCAGGGAACAATAAGGAATCGGCAAACCCCTTTATCACGCTCCCTATCCCCACCGGGCTTGGCGAGGGAAGAAATCTTCTCGTGGTGAGGGCATCAGATGTGGTGGTGGCCGTTTCCGGAGGATATGGAACCTTGTCCGAAGTCGGGCTCGCGCTCAAGACCGGTAAGCCAGTGGTGGGACTCAAGACCTGGCCGGGTATCGACGGTATTGAGTACGTGGAGACTGTAGAGCAGGCAATTGGAGCGGTAGAAAGACACCTCTCGGGCTTGAAAAAAAGCCGTAAGTGAGGTGAGGAAAGAGGTTGAAGCGCTGAAATACCATCCTCACTTCCGCAGGAACCCTCTCGATATTTTTGATGGTGTTGGTCATCTCTATGCTATCCACGATGATCCGGTCGTGTTGATATTCCTCGAGAGGTTCGACTAAGGACTATGCCGTTTAAGGAAATCCAGGGCGTAGCACGTATATTCTTTAGGGCGTTGTTCATACGTATTGTGGCCGCAACCCGGCATCACAGCGAGCTCACCTTTGGGCAGGTGGCGGTAGAATGCGATGGCCTGTTCCACAGCAAACAGTGCACTCCTGTCCGGATAAAGCACAAGGGTAGGGCAGGATACCCTTGGCAGTAAGGGTCTCAGGTCAAACATGTCCCTGCCATAGGCCCCTCCGTACTTACGGAACTGGTTATACGAGGTCTCGGCGTGATTAGCTCCGTGCCACTCAATGAATTTTTCCCTGAGCTTGGGATTTAGCTCAAAGAATGGTAGCGGAAAATGTAGCTGGTTAAATTCGGCCGTGGTGATCTCGCTGTAGCACTGCGTGCTTGAGATAAAGAGAGTCTTCACGCAATGGGGATAGGAAACGGCGAAGTCCACACCAATCACGCCTCCCTCGCACTGACCGATGATGTGAAAAGAATCGAGCCCGAGTTTGTCTCGCAGTTCAGCCAGATCCTTGACGCTCTCAGGGCGAAACCTGTCGTTTTCATAGAACTCCTGAAAATCATTTCCCTTCTGGGATTGACCGTATCCCCTCCGGTCGTACAGGACCACCTGGTAGCCGCCCTCTACGAGAGGAGGATAGATATCCTTCCACATCCTGGTGCAGCCAAATCCGTGATGGAGGAGCACAACGGTATCGCCGCTACCGTGAACCTCATAATAGATCTTTTTCCCATGTATTGTTTCAAACGGCACTAATAGTACCTCGGTGTGTGCTCGGGAGTCTAGTTTCAAAAGGCAGTGACTTTCAACGTCTTCATAGCTCAAGATCTTACGATTTGTGTGCGGTATTTATTCGTTTCAGGCAACGTTTCGCTGGATTTAGAGCGTGTTTTCGCACTATGTGATAAAAGCCGGTGCGTGTCAAGAAAAAGGCCCAACATATCTTTTCTCTGCTTTGCATAGGCCTCACAGCTGCTGCATAATTTCTCATGACGCTTCGTCTCTGTCCATGGTTATGACGGCACTCTTCTAGCATTATCTTCTCGTTTTCTTTGGTCCATACTTTGAATTGTAGTGATTTATCCACCAATCTTTGATAAAATAAAAGGCTTAGGGTATCACATATAGACAAGATCGCTATGAATGGCAGAGTAGTTTGTTTAGAAAAAAGGGATGCGGGAGGATAGAGAGAAATGAAGATTCTTTTGACTGGGGCGAAAGGGCAGCTCGGCAGT
>CAYPNL010000117.1:0-7609 GCA_964412045.1 uncultured Desulfobacteraceae bacterium | reverse complement strand
AGAAACAGGAGTGCCGATAGATGGGAGTAGCTAAATACATAAAGGACGAGAAAGACAGAATACATGATGTTATCCTTCAGTCCGGTATCTCTGTCAAGCCCCTTTATACGGAGGATGACCTCAAGGAGGCGGGCTTTGACTACCAGAAGGATCTTGGTAATCCAGGAGAGTACCCCTTTACCAGGGGGATTCACCGGTTGGGATACAGAAGCCGGGAGTGGACGACACGGCAATACTCCGGCTTTGGAACCCCGAACGAGACCAACGAGCGTTGGAAACTTCTCATATCTCAAGGCCAGACCGGGCTTAATGTGGCCTTTGATCTGCCGACACAGATGGGTTATGACTCTGACGATCCCATGGCAGAGGGAGAGGTAGGCAGAGTAGGGATGGCGGTTGATTCCCTGAGGGATTTTGAGGTCGCCTTTAAGGATATAGATATGGGCACCATCGGCTCAGGCCTCACGATAAACGCCGTAGCCTCTATTATGATTGCTATGTACCAGGCAACGGCAGAAACGTATGGATTCTCAAAACAGCAGATAAGCTGCACGCCGCAGAATGATATCTTGAAGGAGATCGTCGGTCGTGGGGCGTGGATATTTCCTGTAGAGCCGGCCGTTCGCCTGATCGGCGATGTTATTGAATACTCGGTACGGGAAATGCCGAAGAATAACCCCGTAAGCGTGTGCGGTTATCATATCAGGGAGGCGGGGGCAACCCCTGTTCAGGAGATCGCTTACGCCATAGGGATTGCGAACGCTTACATAGATGAGGTATTGAAGCGGGGGCTTCCCATCGATGATTTTGTGGCGAGGTTCTCCTTTAATCTCGATGTGTTTGGAAACCTGTGGGAGCAGGTTGCGAAGTTCAGGGCGGCGAGAAAGCTGTGGGCAGCCAATATTAAAGAGAAATACGGGGCAAAGGATGAAAAATCCATGTTTCTGAGAGGACTGTTCGGTGGAGGCGGTGGAGGGCTTACCAAAGAACAACCTGAGAATAATATCGTAAGGAGTGCCTATTATGCCCTGGCAGCTGCCCTCAGCGGCGCTCAGACGATAGCCTTGTGCTCCTACGATGAGGCCTATACCATACCCACGCCTCACTCTGCCCTCATCTCGCTAAGGACATTACAGATCTTGATGGATGAGGTCGGCCTCAGGGACACCGTCGATCCCCTGGCAGGTTCCTATTTCATCGAAACCCTGACCAAACAGATGGAGGAAAAGATCCTCGAGGAGATGGCGAAGATCGATAGAGTGGGAGGGATGGTAAAGGCAATCTCATCGGGCTATATCCAGAAGGAGGTGGCAAGACAGGCCTATGAATTTGAGAAGGGCGTTCAGAGAGGGGAACTCATTAAGGTAGGGGTGAATAAGTATAGCGGAGGCGAGCAGGGAGAGGTAGAGCTCCATGAGTATAGCGATAAGTCGGCAAAGGAGCAGATAAAGAGCCTTAAGGAGCTAAGGAGGTCCAGAGACAACAGGGAGGTTGCTCGAACACTCAAGGCATTGGAGAAGGCAACCAAAGAGAAGACAAACGTCATGCCCTATCTCGTTGACTGCTGTAAGGCCTATGCCACCCTGGGCGAGATGACCACTGTGTTTCGGACTATCTTCGGCGAATTCGTGGAACCTAGTATATTTTAGAAACCATGCATATTGGCGATTGCATAAGGAAATGGAGTGAACTCTGCCCCAATAAGGCAGCGGTCATTGATAATGGCCACGAATTTAGCTACCTGGAATTGAATAAGAGATGTAATAAGGTTGCCAATTTCCTCCTCCAACAAGGTATCAGCAAAGGGGATAGGGTCGGGGTACTCCTATATAACTGCCATGAGTATCTGGAGATCTATGTTGCACTGACAAAGATAGGAGCTATATTGGTACCCCTAAACTGGAGAATGGCTCCTCCTGAAGCCCAATATATCTTAAATGATTGTGAGGCGAGCTATTTATTCTTTGATGAAGCTCTCTTAAAAACAGCAGTTCACATTAGGAATAGCGTTGAAAAGATTAGAAACTACATCTCTCTGGCACGGGAGCCAATCCCTTGGGCGGAGAGCTACGAGAGCGTGGAGGAATTTAGTTCAAATGAGCCAACTGGCTTTATTGAACCCAATTTAGAGGATCCCCATCTTATTTTATATACCTCAGGCACCACCGGTTTTCCGAAGGGTGCCGTCCTTTCCAATAGAAAGACATTTTTTAACGCCCTTAATGCCGATGTATTCTATAGACTTACCCCTGAAGACATATTTTTGGTTTCCCGGCCTCTTTTCCACTCAGGTGGCCTGTTGGTTGATTCGACCCCTGCTCTCTACAAGGGGGCTACCGTAATCTACAAAAGGCGTTTTAGTCCCAAAGAGTACCTCGAGACCATTGAAAAATACCAGGTCACCATTATGGAAACATCAGCCACCTTCTTAAGCTTCGTGCTCAAGGAAGGTGATCTAAGCACATACAACCTCAATTCGTTAAAGTCATGCTATACCGGGGGTGAAAGGATTTCTGCAGCCCTGCTCAAAGAATACCATGAGCGAGGTATACCCCTAAGCCAGATATTCGGAATGACAGAGACATCGATACTGACGTGGCTTTCAACCGGCGATGCGGTGAAAAAATGTGGCTCTGTGGGCAAGCCAGTGCTTTATGGAGAGGTGAGGATAGTTGATGGTGAGATGCACTCGGTGAAGACCGGGGATATCGGAGAGGTTGTGGTGAGTGGTCCGATCCTGATGTCAGGTTATTGGAATAAACCAGAGGTCACAAGAGAGGTAATGAGAAATGGCTGGTTTCACACAGGAGACCTCGCCACAATTGACGATGAAGGTTTTATCTACATTGTTGACCGAGAAAAGGATATGTTTATCAGCGGGGGGGAAAACGTCTATCCGGCCGAGATCGAGAAGATCTTATTAACACACCCCAAGATATCGGATGTTGCCGTGTATGGGGTTCCAGATGAAAAGTGGGGTGAGGTAGGCAAGGCGTCGATACTTTTAAAAGAACAAAAGATGTGTGCCTCAGAGGTTGTAAGGTTTTTGCGCGGCAAGATCGGCAAATTCAAAATACCTAACTATGTCGAATTTGTCGATGATTTACCAAGAACAGCAACCGGCAAGACCCAGAAATATGTTCTAGTTCAGAAACATAAGTGAGCGGAAAGGTAGCAACGGGAGAAGTAAATGGGCGATGAAAATACAAAAACAGTATCTATTTTCGCAAAGCAAAAATTGCAAAAAGGCTGAGAGAAAGGATCCTGAGGCTGCGATGCAACCTATGATGCACCATTTATGCGACAGGCATCACATATTATCCCAATCTACCTTGAACAAATAGTTCGGGTGGCGAAGAGTGTTCAGGGGGATTTATCAAAGAAAGGGGGTGACACTAAAATGGTGAGTTAATGCTGGCTGCACTTGGCGATTTTTTCTTAAACCCTTTAGAAGGAGTAAATCATGAAAAAGCTTCTCTTTGCTTTAATCCTGGTTACCGGTTTCGGCTTGGCTCTAACGCCCTCTTATGGGAAGGACCCGATAAAACTTAAGATGGTCACTTTCTTGCCGAAAGGCGACACCAACATGACGGCCTGGATGGCCTTCATGGATGACGTCAACACCAAAGCCAAAGGAGAACTCGAGATCGTATACACCGGAGGTCCGGAGGCTGTCCCCGGCTTTAAACAGTTCGAGGCCTTGCGCAACGGCGTGGTGGACATGATCTATGGCTGTGAGTCCTATTACGGCGGGGAGGTCACAGGGGCGGCTTACACCCACCTGTCAAGGCTGGACCCCATGAAAGAAAGACAAAACGGATACTATGATCTTCGGGTGGAGCTTTTTAACAAACACAATATTCACTATTTAGGCCGGGCGGAGTTCGGGGTCTGGTTTCAAATATTTACGAATAAGGCTGTGGATCACCCGCAAGAACTGAAAGGCCAGAAAATTCGAGTCTCAGCCACCTATGAGCCCTTCGTGAAAAGACTGGGCGCTGTGACCGTGACCCTTCCGGGTTCGGACATCTACACGGCTCTGGAAAGGGGCACTGTCGATGGCTATGCCTGGTCCATTTTGGGAAACGTGCAGGCCGGATGGGTTGAGGTCTGCAAGTATATCCTGGAACCCAGAATATACCAGATGAACATTGAAGGGCTCATGAACCTCAAAACATGGGAAAAGCTCCCGCCCCATCTTCAGAAGCTTATGTCCGAGTGCATGATCGAAAACGAGAAGAAGTACAGCAAGATTATGTCGGATATTTCTGAGAAAGAGTTCCAAACCATGCAGGAAAAGGGCATGAAGCTCATTCAGTTCTCTCCCGAAGAGAGCCAATGGTATGTCGAGCTGGCCTATGAGGCGGGGTGGGACGAAGTGATCAAGCAAAATCCCACTCTGGGACCCAAACTCAAAAATCTTCTTAGCCCGTAAGACCGAAACATGCATGTCTCATCAAGGATTGATCGTCTCCTGGATCGCATCATGATCGGGTTTGCCTGGCTGGCCGGCTTTCTCATGATGGTTTCCCTCCTCGTGGTTTGTGTGGACGTGGTAATGCGGTACTTTTTCAATAGGCCCATTGCCGGGGTCTTGCAGTTCAGCGAATACAGTCTTCTTTATATTCCTTTCCTGGCTGCCGCCTATGTGCTGAGGGAGGACAGCCATATCAAGATTGACATCATCTTGAATCGGCTCAATCCAAAGGTTCAGTCCTTGATCAACATGGTGACATCTATCCTAAGCGTTGCGGTACTTCTTATCCTCACCTATTATGGAGCCTATATCACCCTGGGTTATTACAAAAGAAAGGTTCCCGTCTTGGATTATTACAAGATACCCGAGTTCCTGGTCATCATGGTGATTCCGGTGGGCTGCTTCTTCTTCTCTGTCCAGTGCATCAGAAAAGCCTACGGCCACTACAAAGCACTGGGGATGAATCACACGACAGAAGGTTAAACGGCCCCGAAGCCGCGCTTGTGTTCCCGCGGCCCCGGGGCCAAGTCAACGGAGGCGCTCCCTTTCCTTCTCTGTGAAAGGCCCGCTTCCAGCCGGAGCTAATTTATTCAAGAGAAAAAGCATGGAGTGGTGGCAGGCACTGATACTCCTTCTGGGCACGATGATCATTTTTATGCTCTCCGGGATGGCTATAGCGGTATGCTTCCTCTTGGTGGACATCATCGGGGCTTTTTTGTTTCTCGGCGGAGAGCCCGGTATTACCCAGTTGATCCTCAATATGGGAGAAAGCCTCACCTCCTTTACGCTCCTTCCCGTCCCTCTTTTCATTCTAATGGGCGAAGTGATGTTTCACTCCCAGCTTGGGTTCAAAGCCATCGATGTGATCGATCAGTGGATCGGCAGAATCCCGGGAAGGCTCTCCCTTTTGGCGGTTATTGGAGGAACCGTCTTTTCTACCATGAGCGGATCTACGCTGGCCACCACGGCGATGCTGGGTTCCATGCTCGTGCCGGACATGGAGAGCCGGGGCTACAAGAAAGCCATGAGCATCGGGCCTGTCATGGGCAGCGGCGGTCTGTCCATGCTCATTCCGCCCAGCGCTCTGGCCATTCTCCTCGCCGCACTGAATCAGATTTCTGTCGGCGGCCTTTTGATCGCCGGCATCCTGCCTGGATGCCTTATGGCTTTGTTCTACGGCAGCTATGTGGTGCTCCGGTGTTGGCTTCAGCCCCAGCTTGCACCCCCCTTCGAGGTGCCCCACATATCTGTCAAAATGAAGCTAAAGGAAACCTTGATCCATGTTGTTCCGCTGGGACTCATCATTTTTCTAGTTATCGGTCTCATATTCCTCGGCGTCGCCACGCCCTCTGAATCAGCGGCCCTAGGGGCGCTGGGCATCATTTTGCTTGCTGTGGCTTACAAAAAAATGGACCTGCCCATTCTAAAGAAAGCCATCATTGGAACGATCAAAATATCCTCCATGATGTTCATGATCATCGTGGGCTCCATGACATTCAGCCAAATCATGGCCTTTTCCGGTGCCAGCGCGGGGCTGATCCGTGTCGTTACGGAGCTAGAAATGCCCCCCATTTTAGTGCTTATCACCATGCAGGTTCTTTTAATGTTTCTCGGGTGCTTTATGGACAACTTGTCCATGGTCATGATAGCAATCCCCATCTATCTTCCCATTGTAAACGCCCTTCATTTCGACGCACTCTGGTTTTCTCTTATCATGCTCATCAATATGGAAATGGCCAATACGACACCGCCTTTTGGCCTCTTGCTTTTTGTGATGAAGGGTGTGGCGCCGCCTGATACGACCATGGGGGAAATCTATAAAGCGGGAATACCCTTTCTTTTGTGTGATGCCCTGGTGATGATTTTGGTGATGATTTTTCCTCAGATCGCCTTGTACCTTCCAGGGCTCATGTGATAATATGTTTTTGGAGGAAAAAACAATGAGATTCAAAATAGGCGTTGACGTTGGCGGGACATTCACCGATTTTCTCCTGATGGATGAGTCGGGAAACTCAGAGATATACAAGATCCTTTCCACCCCCGAGGACCCCTCTGTAGCCGTGATGGAGGGCTTTGCCGACATGGCCGGGTCAAAGGGTCTTAGCCTGGACGCATTTCTGGAGAAGGTGGAAATCATTGTCCACGGCACCACGGTGACCACCAATGCTGTGCTCACAGGCAATGTGTCCAAGACAGGACTCCTGACCACAAAGGGTTTCAGGGACGCTCTCCAGATGAGGAGGGGCGTAAGAGAGGAGCTTTACAACAACCGCTACCTTCCGCCTCCGCCTATTGTGCCGAGATATCTCAGAATCCCAGTGGAAGAGAGGGTCGATTTTACCGGAAAGATGGTCAAAAAAATCAACCTTGCTCATGTGGACGAAGGCATCAGGAAGTTCAAAGAGCACGGGATTGAGTCGGTAGCTGTATGTTTTATGCACGCTTACGCAAACGACAAAAATGAGGTAGCGGCAGCCGAACGGGTTCGAGACCGCCTTCACGGGGTCTACCTGTCGGTCTCTTCAAAAATCCTTCCCCAGATTCGGTTCTATGACCGTGTGAGCACCACGGTGCTGAACTCTGCAGTGGGGCCTATTCTTAAGGAATACCTCTTAAACCTGACCGGGACGTTAACGAGGGAAGGATTCAAAGGCATCCTGCTCATTATGCAGTCAAACGGTGGGGTCACCTCCCCGGAAACGGTAACAGAGATAGCGGCGAGCACACTCCTGTCTGGGCCTGCTGCAGCCCCCATTGCCGGGATCGCTTACACCGCTCTTCACGGTTACGGTAGCTTTATCACTATCGATATGGGAGGCACAAGCTTTGACACGGCCATGATTAAAGACTCCACACCTATGGTAACCACGGACGGCAAGGTCAGCCGATACGCCTTAGCTCTTCCCATGATGGAGATCAACACCATAGGCGCAGGAGGCGGAAGCATGGCCTGGATTGACGAGGGTGGTCTTCTCAGGATGGGGCCGAAGAGTGCCGGGGCACGACCGGGGCCTGTGTGCTACGGACTTGGCGGTGAAGAGCCAACATGTAGCGATGCCAATCTTATCCTGGGCTACCTGACCGCAGATTACTTTGCCGGTGGGAAAATGCACCTCCACTATCGTGCTGCGG
>CAYPNL010000116.1:0-7756 GCA_964412045.1 uncultured Desulfobacteraceae bacterium | reverse complement strand
AACGGCGGAGAACCTATGCCGTTTTTCACACGACCACCTCAGGGTTAGATGCAGTGAGCTCGAACAAGACTTCACGGAGGCGTCTCATCGTCAGCGGTTGCAGCGGCATGCTACCGCAGCAATACGATAGGCATCATACCGGAGTAAAGGGCCTCAAAATGACAGAGGAAATAGTCAGAAAGCATGTGGTATTTCCCTGGATACTCACGGCCAATATCTCTAGACCAACAAGACAGCATGATTTTTGCAGACAGAATCTCTTGAGGGACATCGTGGATTGTGGTACAGGTGAGAGCAACCGCTGAATCCGGGTTGGGCAAAGACTTCCTGCCGCTGGCTGAGCTCCTGAAGACCGGAACGATGACCCAGTGCGGGAAAAAGGCGCTCAGTCAGGCAGGGGTGGTCGTGACCAAGCATCCACACACTGCCTGCACTGATTGTCCCCTCTCAGGCAAGTACCGCGGCAGAGGGGCGATGACCGTGCGACTGGAGCATAGCGGAACGATCTTCGGCCTCCTGTCTGTTTCCATCCCCCGGCAATTCCTGGAGGATCAAGAAGAACTCTTCTTGTTCCACGATGTAGCCGGGGATCTCCCCCTCGCCCTGCACAGCGAGGAGGCCCTGAGGGAGAGCGAATCCCAGAAAGAGGCGCTGCTCGATGCCTCCATCGATAGGATCAGACTCGTGGATGCCGATATGAGGATCATCTGGGCAAATAGGACAACTACCAGAGAACTCGCCATAACCCCAGAGGATATCGTGGGAAAGGTTTGCTACCAGGTGTTACGGGAACAGGATGTCCTCTGCCCCGGCTGCCCCACCGAAAAGGCTCTTGAATCCGGCAGAATTGAACATTCCGTGATGCATCACGTGTCCTCAAAGGGTTTTGAAGGAGAGACCTGGTGGGATGCCTATGCCGTTCCCATCAAAGACGAGGAAGGCAGGATCGTCCGGTGTATCCAGATAAGCAGGAACATCACCGATGCTAAGAAAAAAGAACTCCGGATCACCCAATCCCTCAAGGAGAAAGAGTTCCTCCTCAAGGAGATCCACCATAGGGTCAAGAACAACATGCAGGTAATCGCATCGCTGCTCAAGCTCCAGGCGGCAGCCGTCAACGACGAGCGCCTCCTTGCACCCTTTCAAGACGCCGAGAATAGGGTCCGGGCCATGTCCCTCGTCCACGAGAAGCTCTACCAGTCGGAAGACTTCACCAAGGTCCCCTTCAGAGACTACCTTACCTCCCTGATCAGATACCTCTCCCAGTCTTACGAACACCGGGCGCGGCATATCACGGTTGTTGCCGAGATCGAGGATCTTCCCCTCGACATCACCGCTGCCATCCCCTGCGGCCTGATCGTGAACGAGCTTCTCTCAAACGCCTTTAAGCACGCCTTCCCCGGGGAGAGAGTAGGCATGATCGCATCTCCCTCCGCTCCCCTGAATCTGGCGTCTATGAGCTTACCGTGAAAGATGACGGCATCGGCATCCCTGAAGCTATCGATATCCGCACCACCCAATCCCTGGGGCTCCACCTGGTGAGTATCCTGGCCGAGGACCAGCTTAAGGGGGAGATCGATCTGGAGAGGGAGGCAGGCACGAGGGTTCGGATACGGTTTCACGTGCAGGAGCAACAATAGAACGTACTGGAGTGGTGGAGCATTGGAGCAATGCAAATAGGGAGAAGTAATAATTGCGTATATCAAAAATGAAGCGTATGGAATGACGCAATCGACTATTACGTTCAGCCATGTGATATCTGCCTACCATTTCCTTATGAATGAAAGCGAGCGGCCGCACAGGCAATTGCATCAAGCGACTCTGTACGCTGAAACACCTGCCCTGCTTAATAGGGCTATAGTATTTAAAGAGATAGAATAGCATTGATTTATCTCTTATAAAGAGATAGCTGCCAGTTTACGGGGCAGATCACTCACTACAGAGATTTTCCCGTTCAGCTTCAAAGAATTCTTATGCTATAGAAAGGTTGGCTCCGAATCAGTGCGGCGATTCGATTCCAAAACAAGGGCAGTGCTGCAAAATCTCATGTCTCAGTATCTCAAGATAGGAGGATTTCCAGAAGTGCAAACCGTTGATGATGAACTAAGGCGCGAGGTGCTCCGAAACTATCTGGATGTCGTGATCCTGCGTGATGTGATAGGGCGATACTCAATCAGCAACACCGTGGCTCTAAGGGCTCTTATGAGACATATTACGCAGAAAAGGGGGATCAGCCGGGGAACCATTGTTACATGGTTGGATGAAGAGGTGTTCGATAACCGCATTGATATCGTGCCTGCCTGGAAGTGGCTGTTGACCGAAGAAAAACTATTCTTTGAAAAGGTTAAAATCCCTCCCGACAAGGAAATGATATGATAATGGCAGGAAATTTGCAATTAACGAAGCACATCTATGGCTTTAAACGATGGGGGTTGTCATATTTCCTGGCCTTCGCCTTTCGTGACCTAGTGAACTCTAGTTGTTTCTGAGTGCCTCGCGAAGAAGAAGCCCATGCCGAAAGCAAGAATCCTGATTGCTGAAGATGAGAGGATTATCGCCGAGGACATCAAGAGGGCCCTGGAGGCCTTCGGCTACGGTGTCTCATCGATAGCGGTCACAGGGGATGATGCCATTAGAGAGGCCCAAACTGAGAGACCGGATCTTGCGCTTATGGATATTATGCTCAGCGGTCCCATGGACGGCATCGAGGCGGCAAAGACTATCCGTGAGCAATTCAATATCCCGATTGTCTTTTTAACTGCGTATGCCGATGAAGACCTGCTCGCGCGGGCCATGATCACCGAGCCGTTCGGCTATCTGCTGAAACCCTTCGAGGACAGGGAGCTGTGCTCCACCATTGAAATAGCTCTCTATAAGAAAAAGACTGAAACGGCCCTTATTGAAAGCGAAGAATTCAATAAAAGCATCTTGAATAATTCCCCCAACCCCGTAGTAGTCGTTAACCCGGATACCTCGATTCGATTCGTAAATCCCGCCTTTGAGAGACTTACGGGATTTTCATCTCAAGAGATTATCAGGCTGAAGGCCCCGTATCCCTGGTGGATGCAGGGCTCGAGCGAGAAATCATACCGAGCACTTTCAGGCTCTCTTTGCGCCGCGATGAGGGATTCTGAGCAGTATTACCAGAAAAGAAACGGAGAGGGTTTCTGGGTTATGGTCAACTCCACGCCGGTGTTTCACCATGGCGAGATCAAGTTCTGCCTGTCCAACTGGATGGATATCACCGGAAAAAAGAAAATAGAGGAGGAAAAACGGGATCTCGAAGCCCAGCTCTTGCACATGCAAAAAATGGAGGCCATCGGCGACCTGGCCGGCGGCATTGCGCACGACTTCAATAATATACTCTCGATCATCCTCGGCAATATCGAGCTCGCTCTCGAGGATCTGCCTGAGGACAGCCTGATACGGGAAAATCTCCAAGAGGCGTATGATGCGGGGAAACGCGCGAAAAACCTGGTAAAGCAGATCCTCGCCTTCAGCCGGAGCGAGGAACAGGAGCCCAAGCCTACGCAGGTTTACCCCATAGTTTCAGAGGCTCTTAAACTGCTCCGCTCCTCGCTTCCAACGACGATCGAGGTTTGCGAGTATATCGGCTCCGACAGCATGGCCCTGGTTGATGCCACCCAGATACACCAGGTGATCATGAACCTATGCACCAACGCCTACCACGCCATGCGTGAGAGCGGCGGGATCCTCGAAATAGGGGTAAAAGACATTGATATCGATGAACTCTATGCCGCCAATTCGTTGGGAGTGGCGCCGGGACCATACGTGAGGATTTCGGTAAGCGATACCGGGTGCGGCATAAAAAGAGAGATCATGGATCGGATCTTTGAGCCCTATTTCACCACCAAGGCGGTAGGGGACGGCACCGGCTTGGGCCTCTCCGTCGTCCACGGCATTGTCAAGAGCCACAAGGGAGCCGTCACCGTTTACAGTGAACCGGGCAAGGGATCCACGTTCCATGTCTATCTTCCCAGGATCGAGAGCGGGGAGCCGGCCACAGAGACTGAACAGGAGGAGCTGCTTCCGCACGGAACAGAGCGCATACTGTTCGTTGACGATGAAGAATCCATTGTCATTATAGCAAGACAGATGCTGAATCGTTTAGGCTATAGCGTAACCACGAGTACCGACAGCCTTGAGGCGCTCCGGGTGTTCAGGGAACAGCCGGAGCGATTCGACCTGGTTATCACTGACATGACTATGCCGGATATGACGGGTGAGAGGCTTTCCAGAGAACTTATGGGCATCCGCCCCGATATCCCGATCGTCCTGTGCACGGGATTTAGCGAGCTCATCACCGAGCAGAAGGCCAGGGAACTAGGCATTCGGGAATTCGTCATGAAGCCGCTTACCACGAAGGAGATGGCAATAGTGGTGAGGAGGGCGCTGGATGGGTGATGCTTGAAATTTGAAATTTGAAATTTGAAACTGGAAACTTGAAACTGGAAACTTGAAACTGGAAACTTGAAATTTGAAACTGGAAACTGGAAACTTGAAACTGGAAACTGGAAACTGGAAACTGGCCTCCGGCTCATAGAGCCTCCGGCTCGGAGAGATGCTGGATGCTGGGTTCTGGATACTGGGTTAGGGATATAACCGTGCGGTATTCATAGTGTCCCAGGAGATAATTGGTTAGATCTTTTCTATGCAGTTTAGTACCATAAATATGGCGTTTTTTCCACACTAATATGGAAACAGCGCTATGGAAGTGATTCCATGTTTAGGACACTACTCTATTTCCCCATTATCCATACCCAGGAGGACATGGGTACACTCGGCAAACCCATCCGGCAGTCAACAATTCATACGCTGGGAAAACGGGGAACAAGACAAAAGGCGAAGGTGATAGACCGCATGTGGGCTGAGATTGAGCGGAAGATCGACTCCCTGGACCTGTCATACGAAAAGGTTCGTCTTTACCAGGACGGGCTGCCCGTGTGCGGCAGGGAGGTCCAGATCGTCACCGAGCTTGCCGAATCAGGGGGCAGCAACCACCGGCTTCTCTTTCGGCTTATGGATAAGGGCGCCGCGATCATGGGCACGGAATCCCTGGAACTCCTGATGGAAGAGTATGCCCTCGTCAAGGGGATCTGGAGCATCCCGGAACCCTCAAAACGATCCAGGTTTGAGACGGCCCGGAAAGCCGCGTTCGATTCCCTTCTCAAGCGGCGCGATCAATTCATTGCAGCAAGGATCAATGACACACTAACCTCGGGTGAAACCGGGATACTGTTTCTGGGAATGCTCCACGCTGTCAACGATAAACTCGGAAAAGATATCCGCGTTATCTACCCGATAAATAAACCCTTTCCCGGCAGGGGGTGACATGAATGCACCGAATGAAAAAGGCGCTATCCTCATAGTTGACGATGAGAAAAGTCTCTGTACACTCCTCTCCCGTCTTCTCAGGAGGGAAGGTTTCGAGACCCTGGAGGCATACGAAGGAGATACGGCCGTAAAGATGATCGTCTCTCAAAAGCCCGATGTAGCATTGGTGGATTTCAGAATGCCGGGAATGAACGGTATGGAATTGCTGAAGAGGGCAAAGGAGCTGGATCAAGATCTTCCGGTCGTGATGATCACCGCGTATGCAGACATAAAGGGCGCGGTCGATGCAATGAGAGCCGGCGCTCATGACTACCTTGCCAAGCCCTTTGAGAATCTCGAGGTCATCAGGGTGGTGCATCGGGCGCTGGAAGAGCGCAAGCTCAAGAGAAAGCTCGGCAGCTTGACCAGTGAGCTCCAGGGCGCTGTAAGCCTGAGTGGGTCGATGGGAACAAGCGATGCCGTGTACCAGCTCCTCCGCAAAGCCAATCAGGTGGCAAAGTCTGATTTCTCGGTGCTCATCCAGGGAGAGACGGGATCCGGCAAAGAGCTTGTCGCCAGAGCAATACACGACTCCAGTCCTCGATCAAAAAAGCCGTTCGCCCCGGTTGATTGCGGCGCCATCCCGGAGACCCTCCTGGAGAGCGAGCTCTTCGGCCACGAAAAGGGCTCATTCACTGGCGCGGATTATGCAAAGCCTGGTAAATTCGAGGCAGCCCACGGCGGCACCCTGTTTCTGGATGAGATCTCCAACATGCCCTTGAGTTCCCAGGCAAAACTTTTACGGGTGCTCCAGGAAAAACGGGTGTATCGCGTGGGCAGCACCAAGCCCATTGATGTGGATGTGCGCCTTATTGTCGCCAGCAATAAAGACCTTTTTTCCCTGATCGAGTCGGATTCCTTTCGGTCGGACCTCTTCTTTCGCTTGAACGAGTTCACCATAACAGTGCCGCCCCTTCGATCACGCAAGGAAGACATCCCTTACCTGGCAGAACGGTTCCTGAATATTACGAACATAGAACTGAATAAGAACGTGAAGGGATTTTCGGAATCCGCCATGGAGATATTGATGGGTTATGATTGGCCCGGTAACGTGCGGCAGCTTCGATCAATCATCCGACGGGCCGTGCTCCTTGCCGACGCCTTTATTACAGAAAAGCATCTAGACCTGAGGGATGTCCCTGGATCGAGTGCCATGTCTAAACCGAACATCCAGGGCATAGCTTCGGGAAACCTTTCACTAAAGGAAATCGTGCACGACAACATCCTTGCCCTGGAACGAGACGTTATTACCAAGGTATTGCGGTATACGGGGGGCAATAAAGCGAAAGCGGCCCGGCTCCTGAAGATAGATTATAAGACCATCCATACAAAAATAAAGCAACTAGGAATTTCTATAGATGGAGGTATATATGAGTAGCAGAAAAGGAAAAATAGGCGGCCTCGAGGGGATACTGGGCGGCGTTGCCGACCTCATTGAGAAGCTCGGCGACCTGGCCGAAAAAGGCGAACAGCTTTCGAAAACGGTCCAGTTCCAGGGAACGGGCCCTGCCGGAAAAGATATCAAAGGGGTGTATGGGTTCTCCATCAAGACGGGCTTGGGGGGCGAGGAGCTTACGGTGGAGCCCTTCGGAAATATTCGAAGGGATGAGAGAACAGGCCGGCCCGTGGTCCAGGAGATCAGGGAGCCGGTGGTCGATGTCTTTGAGGAAGGGGACCATACCCTCGTTGTGGCGGAGATGCCGGGGATCGGGGAAGAAGATGCCCGGCTCGAGGTAAAGGATGACCTGCTCACCCTCTACGCTGAGAAGGGAAGCAAGAAATACCGCAAGGAGATCCTCTTGCCTCGGAGCTATCCCAGGGAAAAGATGCACCTCCGGTGCAATAACGGGGTCCTGGAGATAACGTGCACCATGTGAGTGCGGAATGGGGAATGGATGCATTTTAGATTTGCGATTGTTGATACTTGATACTGGATACTGGCCTCCGGCTCGGAGAGAAACTTGAAACTGGAAACTTGAAACTGGAAACCGGATCTACCTTCATCTTTCCATCCAGTATCCAGTATCTAGTATCCAGCATCCAGCATCTAGTTTCCAATTTCAAGTTTCAAGTTTCTAGTATCCAGCATCGCGATTGAGGAGGGGTGATGACTGAGCATAATGAATCCGTACTGAAGCTCAAAGTGACCGAGGCCCTCAGCAAGGACGTGGGGCGTGCCTTTTCGCGCATGGGGCCTGAGGACATGGAGAAACTCGGCCTTGCCATCGGCGACATCGTGGAGATCTCCGGAAAACGGAAGACCGTGTGCAAGGCCATGCCCGCATACAAGGAACTGCGCGGCCAATGCCGGGTACAACTCGACGGCATTACTCGAGAAAATGCCGGTGTCGGGCTTGATGAA
>CAYPNL010000115.1:0-3792 GCA_964412045.1 uncultured Desulfobacteraceae bacterium | reverse complement strand
TCAGGCTGACTACGTGAGTAGTCACAAATATGTTTGCTTTTACCTGGTCAATGTCTATAGTCAATGTACATTCTAAATGGTAAGCACGCCTCTGGGCTTTCATAAGGGAATAACCCGGCACGAAGAATAAAAAGGAGTCCAACGCTGGCCGCCACCGTATCATCCAGCTTTCATGTATTGAAACGGAGCTTTCCGGACTACGAAGATCGTCCCGGCCAGAGGGAGATGGCGGCTGAGATCCTGCGCTGTCTCAGGGATAAAACAAACCTCCTCATAGAGGCCGGCACCGGCATCGGCAAGTCATTTGCCTACCTTATCCCGGCGATCCTATCCCAGGAAAAAACCATCGTATCAACTGCGACCCTGGCGCTTCAGGATCAACTTGCGAGCAAGGACCTTGTTTTCCTCCAAAAGGAACTGCCTCAACAATTTTCTTTCGGTATCCTCAAGGGAAAGAACAACTATCTTTGCTTGAAAAGGGAAAGGGAGTTTGCAGAGATCAGCGATCTCTATGCACGGTTCCGCAAATGGTTGTCCAGAACCAGGACAGGAGAAAAAGATGAGCTTCCATTCATTCCTGAATTTTGGTCAAAGGTCTGTGGTGATTCACAAGACTGTAACGGAAGGACGTGTCCTTTTTACGATAATTGTTTTTATTACCGGCATTACAGGCATCTCTTCAAAAAGGATATCCTGGTGATAAACCACCACCTCCTCATCCATGACCTGCTCTCAGGATTGAATATCCTGCCCTTTCATACACAAGTAATAATCGATGAGGCATCCGAGATTGAAGGCGTGATCTCTCACGTCATGGGCAGCACGCTGAGCCATACGAGGGTGGGATGGCTCCTCTACAGATTGAAGGGATTGAAAATACTCGTTGATCCGCTTTTTCCCAAGGTGGAATCGTTTTTCAAGGGAACGGATATCCCACCCCAGACAATTTTTCCGATCCCCCCGCCCATCATAGAAAAGCTAAAGGATCTCAAAGAGAGCCTTGCACTTGATACCGTGGTTTCAACCCTGGAAAAACAGAAGAATTCCGCCTCTGATGAGGAGCTTTGCGACAGGATGGAAACAACCATAGGGTATGTAACCACGCTCAGATCGGAAATTGATGATTTTATAGAGCAGGAGGATACGGGCAAGGTATATTATATGGCTGGAAACAGCGGTACGCTGGAGTTGAGGAGCAGTCTTGTAGAATCCCAGAGTTCTTTTAGGGAGCTGATAGGCGCCTATGACAGCGTGGTCATGACTTCAGCCACGATGACAGCAGGAGGAAATTTTAGCTTTTTAAAACAGAGGCTCGGCATTGAAGATTTTCAAGAGAGGATAATCAACTCACCCTTTGATTACAGCAAACAGGCGCTCCTCTATATCAATAAAGGCCTGCCGCAGCCTTACCGGAACAATGATGAAGCGTTTAAGCAGGAGAGCCTTACGGTAATGGAGGAACTCATTAATGCATCCCAGGGAAGGGCATTAGTGCTGTTTACCTCTTATAATCACCTCTATTTCGCGGCGCAAAATATCCGGATACGCTACCCGTTCAAATCGCAGGGTGAGATGCCTCCTGCACGGCTCCTTCAGTGGTTTAAAGACACTCCTCATTCCGTGCTCCTGGCGACCGCCACCTTCTGGCAGGGAATTGACATAAAGGGAGAAAAGCTGAGCCTGGTGGTTATTGGAAAGCTTCCTTTTGCCTCCCCGGGAGATCCGGTCTACCAGGAACGCTGCACGAGACTGGGAGACAGATGGTTTAGTGAGCTTGCCCTCCCATCGGCCATTCTTGTGTTGCGGCAGGGGTTCGGGCGTCTCATCAGGGGACACAGCGACTATGGCGTGGTTGCCATTCTTGATACACGACTTGTTACTCATGCATACGGCAATGCCATCGTATCCTCTCTGCCGGAGATGAATATCACCCATAGCCTTGAGGATGTGAAACGCTTTTTTGACTCCATTCCTTCGGCAGCGCCTAAAAGAAAACCAACATAAAGGAAACAGCCTCTTGAAAATCAGGGTAGATTATCGAGAGAAGGCATCGGGCCTCGTCGATTTGCTCAAAAATGAGGATCTCCTTATCGAAATCAAAAAGGTTCCTTACGGCGATTACGTCATCAATGATTCTATAACGATTGAACGGAAAACAGCGCGAGATTTTCTCGTCTCTATAATCGACGGGAGACTCTTCAATCAGCTCTCAAACCTAAAAAAACATTGCCTCAACCCGATTCTTCTTGTCGAAGGCAATCCCTATAAAACTGAACTCAATTTTGACCAAATGGCTATCAAAGGAGCCTTACTTTCTGCACAAGCCATATGGCATATTCCCGTTATCTTTTCTCGTTCCAAAGAAGACACGAGGAATATTTTACTGATGATAGGCAGACAGGATCAAACCTATATGGATGTCGTACCCTTACGAGGAGGGTATCGGCCTAAGAGGTTAAAGTCGAAACAATTATATCTGCTACAGGGATTACCTCAGATTGGTCCCTTGCTGGCAAAGAGGTTGATAGAACGTTTTCGATCCGTTTCTCATGTCATGAATGCATCAATCAAAGAGCTCACAGAGGTGGACGGGATAGGAAGGGCTTCTGCGGAGAAGATCAGAGAGGTTTTGGATGAAAAATATATCCCCGATTAGGGCATGTGGCCTAATCGGGGATAAGGAACTTCAAGTCCTATGCGATTCCCAGGTGAAATTTAAGGGAATTGAGGGTGTTTCTCATCAGCATGGTAATGGTCATAGGCCCGACGCCGCCCGGCACCGGGGTAATGAAGCCTGCTATCTCCTTTGCCGCATCAAAGTCCACGTCGCCCTTTAGGATGGCGATCTTCTTGCCGGTCTTCTCACTGATCTTCTCACCGACCCGGTTCACGCCCACGTCGATGACACAGGCACCCGGCTTTATCCATTCCGGCTTCACCAGCCCAGGCACTCCGGCTGCAACGATCAAGATGTCGGCCCTCTTGCAGTGAAAGGCCAGGTCCTTGGTCCTTGTGTGGGCTATGGTCACCGTGGCATTGGCCTTTGGGGCCTTTTGCAGCAGCATGTTTGCAATGGGCTTGCCCACGATGTTGGATCTTCCGACCACGACGACCTCTGCGCCTTCTATCGCTACACCGGATCTCGCGATCAACTCCTGGATACCCGCAGGCGTACAGGGCGGGAACTTGACCTCGGAGCCGCCGATCATGAGCCTCCCCACGTTGACCGGGTGGAATCCGTCCACGTCTTTATCGGGATCGATGGCGTTCAGGATCTTTTTCTCGTCCACCTGCTTGGGCAGCGGCAACTGCACGAGGATGCCGTGGATGGAGTCATCCTTGTTGTACTTGTCTATCAGGCCGAGCAGGGCCTCCTCTGAGATGTCCTCAGGCTGATTGTCCTGCACCTCTTTGAAGCCAAGATCCTGGGCCGTTTTGATTTTTGATGTGACATATGAGATCGAGGCAGGATTCTCTCCCACCAGTATGGTAACGAGCCCGGGGACAACCCCGCGCTCCTCCTTGATCGTGTCGACCTCCGCCTTGAGCTCTTTTAGGATTTCATCCCTGACTTCCGTTCCCTTTATCAATGTTGCTGTCATTCTGTATCCTCCTTTTCTTGAATGAATGATCTCTTTCTCTGTGCTTAGAGTAATCAAAAGTGATTTGCTAAGCTCGATACCACAAAAGCCTCGAAATATCAAATCATAAAATGAATGCGCCTTTCCTATGGATAGACTTGCAATCTCCTTTTATTATGCTTACACTATACTACCACTAAATACAGTGGAG
>CAYPNL010000114.1:0-9669 GCA_964412045.1 uncultured Desulfobacteraceae bacterium | reverse complement strand
TCCCCCGCTGATGATGAAAGGCTTCATGCCTGTATGGGCGGGGCGGAGTTCTACACGGCCTTCCCGCTGATAGTATTTCTTCACCGTGGCCTGGTTGTTGATCAGGGCCACCACGGTTTGGCCGTTTTCTGCAGCCGCCTGCTTCCGTACCACGATGAAATCCCCGTCCAGGATTCCATCCTCTTTCATAGAGTCCCCTTTCACCTGGAGAACGAAGTGATCCCCTTTTCCGAGCATGGATGGAGGGATTTCAATCACATCAACCTCTTCCACTGCCTCGATAGGTCTTCCTGCCGCCACCTTTCCCAAGAGGGGGAACTCAAGCCGCCTGGTCTCCACAGGGCTGATCACCTCAATGGCCCGCTTCTGGTTCTTTTTGCGGGGAAGGCGGATATAGCCTTTCTGCTCCAAGGTCTTGAGATAGGTGGTGACCGTGTTGTACGAGGTGAACCCGAAGTGGGAGCAGATCTCCTTAAAACTGGGGGATCTGCCCCAGTCCTCCACATAGCTGGAGATATAGCCCAGGAAAGCCTTCTGCTTTTTCGTTAATCTCATGGCCCCCTCATCTTACAGTAAAACTTACAGCTACTCTCAAACAAATACTGTAAGATTTACTGAAAGTCAAATGAATAATAAAAAATTTGCCGTGAAAATACACCCCCTCACCCTTGCCCTCTCCCCCCCGCAGGGTAGAGAGGGGAGTATTCTCATGCGCGGGGGCGACAAAATTTCACTGTCATGAGTGTTTACGACTTTGTCAACTTTAAAGCTCGACAGCTTTTTCGAGCAGGCAAAATTCTCGGCTTTGCCTGCATAGGAATAATTCGCATTGCGGAGAAAAGGCGTGAGGTGGTATAGAATCTTTCCAGGGAGGGGATAGCGTGAGGAAAAGGATCGTTGCAGTAGTCTTCTTTGCGTTGCTCGTGGGTGTGGGCATCTTGGTGTATCTTGGGCAGCGAGCGGTTCAGCTCGAGGAGCTCTACTATTCTGGAACTATTGAGGCAAGAGGTGCCGAACTCTCCTTTCAGGTGAGCGGCAGGGTGACCGGCATACCCGTGGATGAAGGCCAGGTCGTTCAGGAGTATCAGGTGCTGGCAGTGCTCGACCAATCCGAATACCGAGCCAGGTATGAACAGGCAGAGGCGAACCTTGAGAGTGCGATAAAAAATTTGCAACGGGCAGAGACAGTTGTAACGCTCTACAAAGAGACGCTCCCCAACGAGGTTGCCCGCGCAGAGGCGGGCGTCAAGGTGCTGCTCGCGCAGTTACGGGAGCTTGAGGCAGGTTCCCGCCAGCAGGAGATAGAACGTGCCCGGCTTGCCTATTTAGCGGCGAAAGACATCATGGAAGAGGCCGGCAAGGACATGAGGAGGTTTGAGAAGCTTTTTGAAAAGCATCTGGTCTCGGAAAAGCAGTGGGATGAGGTAAGGCTCAGGTATGAGACTGCGCTGAAGGAGTTTGAGAGGGCTGAGGAAACACTGAAGCTCTTGGAAGAGGGGGTCAGAAAGGAGACCATAGATACGGCAAAGGCGAGAATCACCGAGGGAGAGGCACTGCTGGATCAGGCAAAGGCCAACCTGAAGAAGATAGATGCGGCGGAAAAGGAGGTCGAGGCCGCTGCTGCGGGGATGAAGGCGGCGCAATCGGCGCTTACACTGGCGGAAATTCAACTTAAACACACCCGGTTGAGGGCGCCCTTTGTGGGAGTGATAACGAGTCGCAATGTGGAGCGTGGTGAAGTAGTATCCCCGGGACAGGAAGTCTTCTCTCTCTCGGATCTCTCGAGGGTGGAGCTCAAGATATTTGTTGATGAGACGGAGATCGGGAAGGTGAAGCCCGGCCAGAAGGCTGAAGTCAGGATCGATACCTTTCCGGACAAGCGCTATATGGGAACGGTTTCATACATCTCGCCCGAAGGGGAATTTACCCCCAAGATGATCCAGACCCACAAAGAGCGCGTCAAGCTCGTGTACCTGGTGAAGGTTGCCATTCCCAATCCAAATCATGAATTAAAATCAGGGATGCCTGCCGATGCCTGGCTCCGGTAATACTCGAACCGGGAATCGTGACTTTCGGTCAGAAGAAATTCCTACCGTGCAGCTCAATAATGTCTCAAAGCGATTCGGATCCATCGAGGCGGTCAATCACGTGAGTCTTCAGGCGGAAGAGGGGAGTATCGTAGGCCTTGTGGGCTCCGACGGCGCCGGAAAATCCACCTTGTTGCGCATGATTGCAACCATGCTCAAGCCGGACTCCGGCACGATCCGAATACACGGATTAGATACGGCATCTCACAAGGCAAGGGTTAAGACCCTCATGGGGTATATGCCCCAGCGCTTCGGGCTGTACCTTGATCTCACCGTGGGAGAGAACATCGATTTCTTTATGGATGTCTTCGGCGTCTTTGGGGATGAACGGCGGAAAAGGAGAGAGCGGTATCTGGGGTTTTCAAACCTTTCACCATTCATTGACAGGCTGGCCGGGGCCCTTTCAGGAGGCATGAAGCAGAAGCTGGGACTCGCTTGCGTGCTGGTACATGAGCCGAAGGTTTTGGTCCTGGATGAGCCCACCAATGGGGTGGATCCTGTATCCAGACACGAATTCTGGGAGATTCTCAACCGCATGAGAGGGGAAGGCCTGAGCATCCTGATTTCTACCGCCTACCTGGATGAGGGGGAACAATGCGATCAGCTTATCCTCATGCACAAATCGCGTGTTCTCGAGGCAGGTTCTCCTAAACACATCCGATCCATGTATCCAAGCCTAGAGGAGGCAATGATCCATCGTATCCAAGAGGTGGATGAGGAGCTTATCCATGACCGATTCAGGCTCTGATGCCGTGTATGTGAAGGACCTTGAAAAGAGGTTCGGCAGATTCGTCGCTGTTGACAAGATCTCGTTTTCTGTAAAGAAAGGCGAGGTCTTTGGGTTTTTGGGGCCGAACGGTGCGGGAAAATCCACTACCATCCGTATGCTGTGCGGGATTATTACCCCAAGCTCAGGCCAAGGCCGGGTTGCAGGTTATGACATCTTTTCCGAGGCCGAGGCGATTAAGCGCTCCATAGGATATATGTCGCAGAAGTTCTCGCTCTATGAGGACATGACCCCCTATGAGAATATCAGATTCTATCTCGGGGTGTACGAGGTGGAGAAGGAAGCCTGGAAGGAGAGGATAGAATGGGTGCTCGATATGGCCCGTCTGCAGGACGTGAGACAGCGCATCACTAAAGAGCTTCCTCCGGGATGGCGGCAGAGATTAGCACTGGGCTGCGCCCTGCTTCATAGGCCCGAAATCTTGTTTCTTGACGAACCTACCTCTGGAGTAGATCCCATCACCAGGCGAAACTTCTGGGAATTCATCGATACGCTCGCCCAAGGAGGGGTAACAGTCTTCGTGACAACTCATTACATGGATGAGGCCAAAAATTGTAAACGGCTTGTCATGATCAATGAGGGAAAGATCGCAGCAATGGGAAGCCCTTCGGAGATTATCAGAGAGGTATTTCCCGGAAGGCCGGAGGCGGACCTGAGTGATGTCTTCATCCGTTTGATGGCGCGGAGGCAGGAGTGAATCCAGGCATTGTCAAGGCTATTGCCCGCAAGGAATTCTACCACCTGGTGAGGGATTTCAGGAGTCTCTATCTGGCATTCGTGATACCTCTGCTGCTGATTCTTATGTTTGGGTATGCCCTAAGAATGGACGTAGATAGCGTCAAGACCGTGGTCGTGGATCATGATAAAACAGGGACAAGCCGAGACCTTGTCCGGAAACTCAACGCATCATCCTATTTTGAGATTATTCAACACCGCAATGATTCCGCCTCAGCAGTACAGTACCTCGATCGAGGCCTCACCACCATGGTCATCGTGATCCCTCCCGGATGGACCGAGGATATCAAGAGGGACCGTGAGGCATCCATCCAGGTGCTGCTTGATGGGAGCGATCCCAATTTTGCTGGTCTCTCGAGGGGATACATAACCGCCTTTATTGAAGCGTACAATCGAGACTGTCTCCTCGATTTTCTCAATCGAAAGGGGATGGAGCCCATAAAGGCCCCGGTGGACGGACGGATACGGGTGTGGTTCAATGAAAATCTTGACAGTAAGAATTTTATTGTGCCTGGCATTATTGCAATCATTATCATGATTGCAGGGGCTATGCTGACCTCGCTGGTGATTGCCCGCGAGTATGAAAACGGCACCATGGAAACCATACGCTCGCTGCCCATCGGAGGAGGAGAGTTCTTGGTGGGCAAGGCCGCTCCCTATTTCTTTATTGCCCTCACCGACGTGCTGGTGGCGGTTTTTATGGGGCAGGTGCTCTTCGGCGTAGTCCCGAAGTCAAGCTTTTCGCTCTTGGTGCTCGGCGCAACCATCTACATATCGGTTGCCTTGAGCCTCGGGCTTATTATCTCTATTGCCACCAAATCCCAGCTTGTCGCCAACCTGATGGCAATACTGATCACTTTTCTGCCCTCCTTCTTGCTCTCTGACTTCGTTTATCCGGTAGAAAATATGCCGAAGTTATTCCAGGCGCTCACCTATGCTATTCCTGCCACCTATTTCATCGATATCCTGAACGGTCTCTATCTCAGAGGCCTTGGCTTGACCCACCTGTGGCCGAACTATCTGATACTCGGCGGCATGTCGGTAGTCCTTGCCAGCATCGGTTTTGCCCTGCTGCGGAGAGAGGGAATGTAACATGAGCTGGCTCAGGATACGAGAATTGGTCAGGAAGGAATTCATCCAGCTCTTCAGGGACAAAAAAGTAAGGCCATTATTGATTATCGCCCCTTTCCTACAACTGCTCATCTTCGGCTATGTGCTCAACACCGAGGTAAAAGACGTGAGGGTGGGCGTTTTCGACCAGGCGCGAACACGGGAGAGTCGTTTATTGATGGATGCCTTCCATGCGAACCGCACGTTTCGGATTACCCACTATGTGGATCATCCGGGGGAGCTCGAGGAACTCTTGCTGAGGAAAAAGGTGGACCTGGCAGTCCGGATCGGCCCAGATTTCACTGAGCGCATACGGAGCGGTGATTCAGCCCCTGTCCAGATCCTTGCAGATGGAAGCATGAGCAATATGGCTTCTTTGAGGGTTGCCTACACTTCGCTGGTGATCGAGGGGTTCAATAAGGCTATGATTGAGGAGCGCTATAAAAAGAGGCTGGAGTACGGGAAGATAGATGCTCGAATACGGACATGGTACAACCCGAACCTCGATAGCCAGAACTACTTCGTGCCGGGCATCGTGGCTGTCTTGATCATGATCCTCTCTCTGCTCCTTACCTCTATGGCAATCATTAGGGAAAAGGAGTCCGGAACGATCGAACAACTGATCGTGACCCCGCTCAAGCCTCTTGAGTTTATCCTGGGAAAGATACTGCCCTATATCATCATTACTCAGACGCTTATGATTATGGTGATCAGCTTTGCTATAATCTGGTTCGACATCCCCATCAAAGGAAGCTTCTTGCTTCTCGTCGTTGCCGCATGTCTTTTTCTGTTGAGCATGTTGGGGATCGGGCTTTTCATCTCCACCATCTCGGCGACGCAGCAGCAGGCCATGATGACCACCTTTTTTTTCATCATGCCCTTTTTCATGTTCAGTGGATTCGTGTTCCCTATAGAAAGCATGCCGACAGTCATTCAATGGCTTACCTATCTGAACCCGTTGCGGTATTTTTTGGTTATCGTGCGCAGTGTGTTTCTGAAGGGGGGAGGCATGGCGATTCTCTGGCCGCAATTTCTCGCAATGATGGTGCTGGGTTTAATTGTGTTCATCAGTGCGGTCAAACGGTTTAGAAAGAGGCTGGATTAATAGTGGGGATACGTGGAAAGAGAGCTTGTCAACAGAACGCCGCGAGATCCGGCACACAATTCTTGATTCGAGGTGTTCTCAGAGAAGGAGGGTAACAATATGCCGTGTGTCATAGGTATTGATGTCGGTTCCGCCTTTTCCAAGGGGCTGCTTATGCATGAAAAAGAGATCATGGGATCTGTTGTTGTTCCATCAGGAGGAGATTATCGAAAAACGGCTGATACGATGAGGGATACTCTCCTATCAGTATCGGGCATACGATCGGGAGATATTTCATATACCCTTGCTACCGGATACGGTGCAAAAAACGTAGGATTCGCTCAGGAGGTGGTTACGGATATTACCTGCCACAGCAAGGGAATCTTTTTCCTTTCCCCTGGCGTACGGACTGCTGTGGATGTGGGCGACCTTTTTAGCAAGGCCCTTCGCATTAACGGGAGCGGGAATCTTCTGAACTTTCTGTTGAGCGGCAAGTGTGCAGGAGGTTCTGCCCGCATATTACAGATTATAGCAAAGGTACTCCAGGTAAGGATCGAGGAGATAGGAGATCTGTCTCTTTGTTCCACTAAAAGGGTGGAGTTCAGCACCGGGTGCGCAGTGTTTGCAGAGACAGAGGCCGTTTCACGGATAGCAGAGGGAGCGACCAAGGAGGATCTCCTGGCCGGGATTCACAGGGCCCTGGCAGCACAAATCCATGGCCTTGCAGAGCGGGTAGGCCTTGAGAGGGAATATGCCCTTGTGGGCGGCGGAGCCATGGATAAAGGCCTGGTGCGTGCGCTTGAAGAGATAACAGGCTACGATATCATAGTGCCGGATGAGCCGCAGATGACGGCCGCGCTCGGGGCTGCGCTTCTCGCCGAAGAGAGAGTTTAGATGAACCGCAGACTTGCGCAGACCTTTTATTCGGCATATTTTCATACCACTCATTCTAGAAGAAAGTCCGTGCAGGTCTGCGGTTTAAGATAGGTTCTCTCAGCCTATCTTGAAGACCATAGCCGCAGCCGTATCACCGGCAGCACAACCGGCCCAGAGGGCGTATCCCCCGCCGAGCATCACTACTTCCTCTAAAAGCTCGATGATGATCCTGCCTGCGGTGGGACCCTGGGGGTGGCCATAGATGAGAGAATTTCCGTAGTTGTTCATCCAGTTCACATCTATCCCCATCTTGACAGCCATATTGATATCATTCACGGCGAATGGCTGGTGGGTTTTGACCGCCTTGAGATCCTTCACCGTGATGCCGGCGTTGTGAAGCGCCATCTCTGCCGCCGGTACCGGGGCCGCAGCCATATAACCCTTTTTGGCTCTCGCGAAGCCGTAGGAGACTATCTGGATTTCGATCTTCGGATCAGCGCTCAGATCCTGAGCCTTATCCCGGGTAGTGACGATAATGCCGCAGTTTCCATCTGCGGGAAAGGTTTGGGCGCCGAAGGTGTGCGTGCCTTCAGGCTCAACGGGCCGGAGCCTGGCGAGGCCTTCGGCGGAGGTCGGCGTCACACCCTCATCCTGCTCTACAAAAACAGTCTTTTTCTTTGAGACCCTCACCTCTGCTGGGAACATATATCTCTTCTGGAAGGCCCTGTCGTTTTTCAGGGCATCCTGATATTGCTCGTATCTGCGGAGGGTAACCGCATCACATTCCTCTCTCGTGGTACCGATCTCCTTGGCCACATTTTCTGCGGTCTGGATCATCTTCAGACCGGCTACGGGATCCCGGTTGAAGTTATCCATCATCCAGTTTTCAGACTCTACCTCTCCGCCGGGGCCTAAGGGGTTTGCCCAGATCGTATGAGGACCATTGGAGCAACGGTCTGCCATCAGGGCAAAGGCTGTGTTGTAGGTTCCCACTTCTATGTTGACGGCTGCTAAATGCACACAGGTTGTCGAGGTTGTACATGCCTGGTGGACCATGAGGGCCGGCAGGTCCTTTTGGCCGTCCACGAGCAAGGCAGCCGCCCAGGTGTGACTATAGAAAAGGTGGTGCTGCGCAACGGTGATTCCAAAATACATGTAGTCGAAGATGGTGGGATCTATGTTGTTCTTCTTAATCCATCGCTGGGCGGTTTTTGCCCCCAATTCGATGGCGTTCTCGTTCATCATGGTGCCCTGCCATCGGCAGAACGGGGTCGTGTAGTATCCTTTGTACGGAATATAAGCCTTTGTTAGCATTGTCCTTATCCTCCTGTTTATATGGTTGTTTTGAACGTATCCGGTGATTCAAACGTCTTCTATGCGATAATGACTGTTACTTTTCTTGCTTCCTACGTTTTAAGCATTGCTCCACGTTCCATATTTCTCACGCAAAATTCTGTGCAAGATCTTACCGGTACCGGTGCGAGGCATCTCTTCTTCCTTGATGAAGTCCACCGATTTCGGCCTTTTAAAGCCCGCGATCTTGCCCTTGGTGAAATCCATGATCTCCTTTGCGAGCTCGTCGTTAGGTTGATAGGTATCTTGCAAGATGACAATGGCCTTTATTGCCTCGCCCCACTTTTCATCAGGAACGCCTATCACTGCCACATCCTTCACCGCAGGGTGGGCTCCCACAACATTTTCTACCTCAGAGGGATAGACATTCTCACCGCCGGTGATGATCATATTCGCCTTTCTGTCCACCAAGGTATAGAAGCCGTCTTCATCCCTCTTGACCATATCTCCAGCAGAAGACCACTCTCCCTCAAAGGCATCCCTAGTCTTTTCCGGCTCTTTCCAGTATTCCTTAAAGATCATGGGTGTCCGGTAAAAAAGTTCTCCCACCTCACCGTCGGGTACGGGATTTCTGTCCTCATCAAGGATCTTGATCCTGTCAGTGCCGAAGATCTCTTTGCCGATGGATCCAAGCTTTTCGAACTGCCACTCCGGCCGTAAGAGTGTGACCAGGCCGCCTTCTGTAGTGCCGTAAGCCTCCCAGAGTTCTGCCTTTTTGAAGTAGTCCATGATTGCCAGCTTGAGTTCCTTTCTGGCAGGCGCCGAGGATACAAGGAGCTGCCGGATAAAGGATACATCGATCGAATTTTTCACCTCATCGGGGAGGGAGAGCATCATAATGTAGTGGGTTGGAACCAGTGAGGTAAAGGTGATCTTGTATTTTTCTATGGTCCTCAGCAGGTCTTCGGCGTCGAAGCTCACCATATTGTATACGAACACTGGGGCGCTCAAAAGGGTATAGGGAAAGGAGTAGAATATGGAGTTCACATGACACATGGGCATCACCAGCATCACCTTATCGGTAGGTAGGGCGCCCTGATTGATAATGTGCAGGAGATATTGGGCATGGTAGCTTTCGTGGGTCTTCACCACGCCTTTCGGTCTTCCTGTTGTTCCCGAGGTATACATAAAGGTCCACGTATCATCACCATCCACCACGATATCCGGTTCTTTGGGAGATGATTGAGAGAGCCATTCTTCATACCCAATATATCCATCCGGAGCGGGACCTTCTCCCAGGTAAACATACGCATCTTTTGGAACGGGAAGCTTATCCTCGATGCCGTTTATCATATCCACAAAGGGCTGCTCCACGATGAAGGCCTTACAATCCGAGTGGTTAACGATATATTCGATGTCCGGCGGTGCGAGCCGAAACATGATGGGAACGATAATCTGACCGCCCTTGGCGGACCCGGCGTAGATGTCCATCCACTCGCCGCGATTATAGGCCAGAACAGCGAATCTCTCTTGATAGCCAACGCCTAGTCCTGAAAGCCCATTCGCTAGTCTACAGGCCCGCTCATTCCACTCCTTACAGGTGTACTCCTTGGATTTGTCCTGCCATCCCAGTTTGTCGGGATAATTGATGGCATTCATTTTGACAACAGTGCCTGCGTGCATCCATTTGCTTGTTG
>CAYPNL010000113.1:0-3384 GCA_964412045.1 uncultured Desulfobacteraceae bacterium | reverse complement strand
AAGAATAGATCCTGTGCGGGACATCATCGCCTTGTTTTTGCTGTGGCGGATCATGATGCGAGAGAGGCCCGATCTTGTCCACACCCATTCCTCAAAGGCTGGAATACTCGGCAGATTGGCTGCAAGACTGGCAGGAGTGCCTGCAGTTGTCCATACCCCCCACGGACATGTCTTCTATGGTCATTTCGGTCCCCTGACCTCAAAGATCTACCTTTTGCTTGAAAGGGCTATGGCCTTCATCACCGATCGGCTGATCGCCCTTACCCAGGGAGAGAGGGATGACTACCTTGCTCTCTCCGTGGGTGACCCGAAAAAGATCGTTACGATTCACAGCGGGGTGGACATCGGTCTTTACCTACACGCAAAGGTGAATATTCAAGGAAAGAGGAAATCCTTAGGCCTCAAACCGGAAGGATTGATCGTCGGTACCGTGGGTTGGCTTCTACCCATCAAGGGCCCTCTGTATCTGCTCAAGGCCATGGCCGAGGTCTGGGAAACGTACCCCGAGACGATCTTGGTTTACGTGGGAAAGGGTGATCTGGAGGAGGAACTGCGGCACGAGGCATCCCGCATGGGGGTGTATGAAAAGGTGAGGTTCTTAGGGTGGCGCGATGATATCCCGGAGATCATGCCCGTACTGGATATCTTTGTGTTTCCCTCGCTGAACGAGGGGATGGGAAGGGTGCTGGTGGAGGCTATGGCGGCAGGCAGGCCTCTTGTTGCCAGCAATGTCGGCGGCATCCCTGATCTGATATCTCAAGGGGAAAACGGCTTGCTGGTGCCGGCGGCAGATCCGAAGGCCTTGGCCCGTGAATTGGTATTCCTCATCTCACATCCGGATACAAGAAAGGAGATGGGAAAGAAAGGGAGAAGGATGGCGGCAAGGTTTGGAACGGTCTCCATGGTTCAAAAGATAGAACAACTCTATCACGATGTGTTAGCAGAGAAGGCGCCTTCCGGGGAAGGGTTATGACGGCATGGGGAAGTTCCGAAAGATAGCCATGGGTATACTGATTACCGTTATTGTTTCGTGCTACGGGTTAGGCGAAGCAGGTTGCACTGATTACCAGCAGGTTTCCGGCTTGATCGACCTCAGGACCACTTTTAGCGACGGATCCCATGATCTCAACTATATCATTGCCCTGGCCAGGGAGAGGGGATTTGGCGTTCTCGTCATTAATGACCATGATAGAATGGCTATGGAATACGGCGTTCCCCCTTTTCGACATATCATCAAGAAGAGGGTTGAACGGAATTCCATTAATAAAACGGGCGCAGAGGAATACCTCAATGCAATCAGGCACGCGGACAGTACTTATACAGATATGATTATTATATCTGGTTCTGAAACAGCCCCTTTTTATTACTGGTCCGGATCATTTTTCAAAAAGAACCTGACCGCCCATAATCATGAGAGGCGGATTCTCACCGTAGGGTTTGAAAAAGAAGAAGATTATCAGGATCTCCCCATACTCCACAATGGACTATCAACCCGGTTTATCGGTACGTTCATGCCTGCTGTGGGAATGTTCTGTGTACCCCTTTTCCTGGGCCTCATGCTACTCTGGGCAAAAGGAATATATCGGATAGTCGGCGGCACGATAGCAGCGGTGTCCCTTTTGCTTATTATCAACGTGAATCCATTCAGGAGCTCCCCTTTCGATCAGTACCATGGCGACCAGGGCATTGCCCCGTATCAGGTCTTGATCGATTACGTGGAGGAAAGAGGAGGATTGAGCTTCTGGAATTATCCTGAGACGAAGTCGGGGATACGGGAGATGGGGCCGATTTTCGTCCATACATCTCCTTACCCCGAGGTGCTCATGGAATCGAAAGGATACACGGGATTTGCCGTGCTCTATGGAGATGAGGTAACAATCACCGAGCCGGGACACATATGGGATAAGGTCCTCAAGGAGTATTGCGCCGGGGAACGGGATACGCCTGCCTGGGGCATTGCAACAGCGGATTTTCACCGGGAAGGAGAAAGCGGTGAAAAGCTTGGAAATTTTTCCACAGTATTCTTCGTAAAAGAAAAGATAGAGAAGGCAATACTGGAAGCCATGAGAAATGGGAAAATGTATGCATGTAGAGGAAAGTACCCGCATTTCACGAAACTCGATGACTTTTCCGTTCATTCGGTAACGGGTGAAGTGAGAGGTATTTTAGGAGACGAGGTGTTCTTGGAAGGATTCCCAAAAATAAGGATTTCTCTCTCCTCGGACATTCCCGCAGAGAGCCTGGTCCGAGTTCGCCTAATCCGATCAGGGCAGGTAATAGCGCAGGTAGAGGGCAGGCTCCCGTTGAAGATTGAGCATGAGGATAAGGATATCAGAAAGGGAGTAAAGGAATATTACCGGATGGATCTTCACGGTTATGGAACACTAGTTTCAAATCCAATTTTCGTTACCTCTAAACGATAGTGCCAGCAGTCTGGTAAAGAGTTTTTGATTTTTCCGTTTGCTTTTTATCCTGTTTCGCCTTACAGTGCCGCTAAAAGTCAACTGCTACGGGCTGAAGCCGGTAGATTGGCGGATCGACGCAGCTTCGTCGAATAAATTCGACTCGCAGGCCCGGAAACGCTGTCTCTCGAATATCGAATAGTGAAACCGAACCGCAGAATTACGAAGGGATCACCTCTATCTTCGATATTTTCTTCGAGGCGTAGGCTCTCCGGAGGCCTTGTTCAGCATTCTTCGGTTTTCCCTATCCTTTGGGCATACGCAAGTCTTTGCCTTTCCGCCTGCCTCGGCTTGAGAACTCGCATGGCGGGCAGGAAGGCGAGGGTTTTCTCCCAATACCCGGGTGGGGCAATAAGAGGAGATGGAGTTTGATGACATTAACCTCAAAGAGGAGGCCTTGAGATGAAAGAGGGAAGCTTGGCACAGGTATTTATCAAAAATCTGGTTATTGCAATACCCTGGGGAATTATCTTTCTGATTGTTTTTCTTCTTGTCTCTCTTGGGGTTAAGCAGCAGATCAAGGAAAGCATGCAGTTTGCAGCACAGATGGCTATTTCAGAAACGAGCAGGGTGGTCCTGGATTACCCCGTGTTCACCCGAATTAAGCAAAACACCAAGGAAAGCATAGAGTTTAGTGCAAAGGCCTTCAGCCATGAACTCAAGGCGCTCCTCAATGATCCCCAGGTAAGGGAAAACCTGAAGGAGATATTGGCCGGCCCAAAGGGATGACATGATCATCGCTGTTCATCAGCCGCAGTACCTTCCTTGGATTGGATATTTTCATAAGATTGATCAGGCAGATGTCTTTGTACTGCTTGATACGGTGCAATTCAAGAAAAACGAGTGGCAGAACAGAAACAAGATCAAGACTGCCCAAGGATGGCAGTGGCTGACTGTTCCCGTCCTGTACCGGTATCCTCAA
>CAYPNL010000112.1:0-3930 GCA_964412045.1 uncultured Desulfobacteraceae bacterium | reverse complement strand
GTTTACACCGGGCAAGGCATTGCAGGATGCGGTAAAGTAAGCATAGAAACATATCGAACAAAAAGGCAGGGCCAGAAGAGGAGCCCTGCCTTTTTGATATATTTTCCGTATGAGTCTCCAGAACAACAAAAGAGAAAGATTGTCGACTTTTTACTATGGATCTTATGAAAAAAACTATGGGAAAGCGCTATCAAATCGACCTTAACTCCGATGTAGGGGAGAGCTACGGGGCCTATACCATAGGACTCGATGAAGAGGTTATCCCCCTTATCAGCTCTGCGAATATCGCCTGCGGATTTCACGCAGGAGATCCGTCAGTAATGAGGCGTACCATCGCCCTTGCCAAGGAACACGGGGTTGCATTAGGAGCACATCCGGGGTTCCCCGATCTGCTGGGCTTCGGCAGAAGGAATATGGATGCAACCATGGAGGAAATTCGGGATTATATCACCTACCAGATAGGCGCCCTCCAAGGATGTGCGGTCTCACAAGGAATGAAACTGCAACACGTCAAGGCCCACGGTGCGCTCTACAATATGGCAGCTCAGGATATGCGCATCGCTGAGGCGATTACAGAATCGGTTTCTAAACTGGACAAAGATCTTATCCTCGTTATGCTCCCTGGCCCCAAAAAAGGTGAGGTCCAGGAAATAGGAAAACGGTACGGGATCCGCGTTGCCTTCGAGTTCTTTGCAGACAGAGGCTACAAGAGCGATGGCACCCTCGTGTCCCGGAGGGAGCCAGGTGCAATAATCCATGATCATCAGTTTGCAGCGGACAGGGTTTATAAGATGGTGACCGATGGCACGATCGCATCCATGGACGGAACCGAGATCAAGGTAGCATCCGATACCGTATGCGTCCACGGGGATAATCCCGCAGCGGTACGGTTGATAAAGCAGATCAGGGAACGACTCCTTTCATCCGGAGTCGCAATTACCCCTCTGGGGAAATTTCTGTAAGAAACGGCTATGCCGTACGATACATTCCGGTATCGCATCATGGGCGATCGCTCAGTGCTCGTTGAGCTGGGAGATGAGATGAGCCCCCAGGTCAATCGACAGGTGAGGGAATTCTCCCTCGTCCTTAAGAAAAGTCCCATAGAAGGCCTTATTGACGTTGTCCCCGCATATCGATCCTTCCTCATCATCTACGACCCATTCAAGCTTAACCCTGTCATAATAAAAAGCAGGATGGAAGATATCCAAAGGAAGATCGAGGGAATCGAGATCCCCAAGCCCGAAACCCGCGAGATCCCCGTGCTCTATGGAGGCGAATACGGGCCTGACATAGAATGGGTGGCCCGGTACCATGCCATACGCGTTGAGGAGGCCATCAAGCTCCATACCGGAACTACCTATCAGGTCTATATGATCGGCTTTATGCCGGGCTTTCCCTATATGGGAGAACTACCTGAAGGCCTGGTCACCCCGCGAAGGGAAACCCCGAGGACCGTCATCCCTCAGGGCTCGGTAGGCATCGCCCAAAGACAAACCGGCATCTACCCCGTGGAGAGCCCCGGGGGGTGGCAAATCCTCGGCCGCACCCCTCTGAAGCTCTTCAACCCGCTAGACTCACCGCCTACCCTCCTTGAGATGGGCGATATGGTGAAGTTCTTTCCGATAGACGAAGAGGAATTCAAGCGGTGGCGCCAGTAAAAGCCATAGAAGTTCTCGCTCCCGGCCCCCTTACCACCATTCAGGATCTGGGGAGGTTCGGGTATGGGCGGTACGGTGTTCCGCCGAGCGGGGCATTGGATACCTTCTCGCTCAGGGCAGCGAATCTGCTCGTGGGAAATCGTGAGAATGAGGCATGCCTTGAAATCGCCACGTTCGGATCAAGGATCAAGGCCCTGAGAGATGTGGCCATTGCCGTGACCGGCGGTGATCTCAAGCCCTTTTGTAACGATACGCCCTTCAGCATGTGGACCTCCTCCATCCTAAAAGCAGGTGATATCCTTTCCTTCAAAGGAGTGAAATGCGGCTGTCGTTCATACCTCGCAATAGGCGGAGGATTCTCCCTGCCTGAGGTCCTGGGGAGCAGATCAACGAACCTCTCCTCCGGATTCGGTGGTTTCGATGGAAGGCCGCTCAAAAGAGGCGATATCCTCTCCGCTCATTCTCCTCATCTTCACCTCAAAACAGCAGGGCAAAGCCTGCCTCAAGACCTGATACCTCGCTCCACCAACACATGGCGCCTCAGGGTTATCCTCGGCCCGCAAGACGATCAATTCACCAAAGATGGCAGAGATACCTTTCTCAATTCTCCTTACCAGGTGAGCTACCAATCGGATAGAACGGGCATCAGGCTGGCCGGTCCTTCCCTTGAGAGAAGGCCTGAGGTAGAGGAATCGATCATCTCCGAGGGGGTAATTCCCGGGGCTATCCAGGTTCCGGGGGACGGCCAGCCTATTATCATCCTGGTCGAGATAGTGACCGGCGGTTACCGGAAGATCGCAACCGTTATTTCAGCGGACCTGCCGCTCCTCGGACAGATAAAACCAGGCGATACGGTGAGCTTCGAGGAGATTCCCATTCAAGATGCGTATGGCGCCTTGAGGCAATTCGAGGAAAGAATAAGAACGTTCAAGGAAGCGATTTCTCCTCATCCTTAAGGCCACATGGGAACGTTCGTTTCCTCTTCGATGTGTAGAACCGGGGGATATAAGCACGTAGCAAGGCCTCTGCAACGGGAACATGTTAGCCATCTGCTCGATCGATACACTCAAAGTCCCAAAAAGGCCTTTTTTACGATCTCAGAATCAAGGAGTTCCCTTCCCTGCCCTGAGTGAATAGTCCTGCCGGTTTGTAAGATGTATGCTCGATCGGATAGTTCGAGGGCTTCCCGCACATTCTGCTCCACCAGAAGAATGGTATGTCCCTCTTCTTTTAAAAGGGAGACTGCCTTTAATACCTCAGTAACGAGTTTCGGCATTAATCCCAGCGAGGGCTCATCGAGCATCAGCAGCTTCGGCCGCGCCATAAGCCCTCGTCCTATGGCAAGCATCTGTTGTTCCCCGCCACTCAGGGTTTCTCCCCTCTGCCGGTGACGATCCTTTAAAATGGGAAAGAGGCCATATACGTAATCCATTCTCCCGGGTATTTCAGCCCTGGTCCTCGTCGTAAAGGCCCCTAAAAGCAGATTTTCCTCTACGGTTAAAGGCCCGAATATATGCCTTCCTTCCGGGACATAGGTAATTCCCGACCGCACGATCTCTGCGGAGTTCTTTCCTGTTATGTCTCGCCCTTCGAACTCAATGCTCCCGGATGCCGGGCTAAGGGCTCCAACCACTGTCTTGAGCGTGGTGGTCTTGCCGGCGCCATTAGCACCTACAAGGGAAACCAATTCCCCCTTCCTCACCTCGAAGAAGACCTCGTGCAGTGCGGGAATGCCTCCGTAGAGCACCCTAATATTATGAACCTTTAGCATATCTCTCCCCTAGGTATGCCTCAATTACCGTATCCTCCCTGGCCATATCATCCGGCTTACCCTCGGCGATCTTCTTCCCTGCTGCCAGCACGATCACCCTCTCCGAAATCGCCATGATGAACTCCATCACGTGCTCGGTAAGCAGAAGCGTGAGGCCCTTCTCTTCTTTCATCAGTTTCAGGACTTGTATAATCTCCTTGGTCTCCAAGGGATTGAGCCCTGCCGCCACCTCATCCAGCATCAAGAACGTGGGTTTCGTAGCCAATGCCCGGGCCAGTTCAATCCGCTTCTGTGTAGCGATTGAAAGTTCCGTAGGGTATGATTTGGCCTCCTGTGCCAGACCCACCAATTCCAGTACCTCAGCGGCTTCCGTCCTTGCCGCCTGGCGAACCCTCGTCCGACTGAATGCCCCGATCATCACATTCTCTTCGACCGTGAGGTTTGGCATTATCTTCATGCTCTGAAAGGTCCGAGCTATCCCCGCCTTCGCAACGCGGTGAG
>CAYPNL010000111.1:0-3648 GCA_964412045.1 uncultured Desulfobacteraceae bacterium | reverse complement strand
TCAGCGTGCCCTGATACATCAGGGCACACGCGCAACGCGGATCTGACTCTTGTATGCCATGGCGGTCGGTGCCCTGATGTATTGGGGCCTGCCAGTGCAGTACGTTTAGGGCATGGTAAGTGAAAAGACACCCCTATGCCGATGCGTTTCACCAAGAGCGCCTATTGTGCCTCGAGCAAAGGCCGGGATTAGTTTTCAAAAGACTAACGTGTTACCGGGTTTTAAGGTTTAGGCTGTGGTGAAATGGTCTGTGGCGCGGGCTATCTAAAGGGCGTTCCAAGTCCCGGCACCGATGCGAGCGAGGCCCGATGGATTTCATCAGGAGAACTGAAGGAACTTTCGGTCACCAAGACCACGAGGGAGTTCTTGAAGAGCAGGTTCCGGTTCGGATGATGAAAGGCTGGTCCGACCTGGGGCAATCAGGCGTCGTTCGATTTATTGTTCCACCCGGTCACACGTTCGTATGCCCGAAGGACAGGGAAAACCGCAGAATATTGAACAAGGAATATCGAATCTCGAAGTGATCCCTTCATAATTCTGCGGTTCGGTGTTCTATATTCGATATTCTATCTACGGTCTTTCCGGGCCGGCGAGTCGAATTCATTCGACCAAGCCGTGTCAGCCCGTCAAGCTGCCGGCATCAGCCGGTAGCAGCTGACTCACCCCTGCCAATAGCTGCCGCAATTCCTCTTGAGCGGCCTTGTCAGGCTTTTGAAGAGGGGAACGAGGCTCTCCCCCGTAGTAGCCTGCCAGATCCATAGCGATCTTGAGGCCGCCTATGCCATATCTGGCCGTCACTGCCTTGGCCAGGGGAGTCAGGCGGTTCTGGAGTTGCCGTGCCTCTTCAAACTTGCCATCGTCAACAAGGGACTGGATCTCGCAGAACTCCTGAGGCACCAGATTAGTAGCAGCTAGGATCCCACCTACCGCACCGACACAGAGCGCGGGAAAGAGGACGGGCGCCGAGCCAGTGAATACTGCGAAGCCCTTTTGACTCAGATTGACAATCTCGCTTAGCTGGCCGATGTTTCCTGAGCTGTCCTTCACCCCCACGATGTTGGGATGCTCGGAGAGCCTGGCAACCAGGTCCGGCTCCATATTGATCCCGGTGAATTTCGGCACGTTATAGACCAGGACCCCGATTCGGGATGAATCCGCAATGGCGGTAAAATGGTCGTAGAGGATCTGGGGCGTCATGGAATCCTTGAAGTATGAAGGAGTAACCACGAGGGCGTAATCAGCGCCGATTTCGGCAACGTGATTGGAGAAGCGAATGGTCTCCCGTGTGGATTCCATGCCCGTTCCCACGAGCATGAGCTTTGATGAAGGGATTGCCTCTCTGGATGTCTCCACTACAGAGAGCCTTTCCTTCTCGTTGAGAGAGACGGACTCACCGTTTGAGCCGAGTACCAGGTACCCGGAGAGCCCTGTCTGGTTCCATTTATGAAGGTTCTCCTTAAGCCTCTCGAGCGCCACTTCCCCGTCTTCAAAGGGCGTGGTGATCGGGGGCATCACACCCTCGAGTTTCATAGGTTTGTTCCTCCTGCATTATGATGTGTTGATACTGTGATTTCTTGCAGCAGCGGGACTGCCGCCTGACATGAGAACGTGATTGGTGATGGATTGAATCACAACCTGCTCTCTGTTACTGTTACCTACCACATTCCTCCTACAAGAGCAAGCCTTGCCATCAATAAATCGGGCTTTCCTGATATATGAGCGATGAGGCCCTTATTTATGATAGATCTCTGTCGCGGAAACTCCTATAATAGTCACCATTGTTTTGGGATGGTATTGAGGCAATCCAGTGTTATTCGAGGATAAGGAGCTTCCATACTGTTTGACTTATATTTCATAGCGGCTGTATGTTCTAGCTGATTTTCGCAGATTCATGGATTCCTCCCTTATCGCCATTATGATGAAAAAACACTCATACGCTGCCGCTGTTCTTCTTGGTTTGAGCGTTGCCCAGATCCTGGCTACGGTCCAGGTTTATCTTTCTAATGTGAGACTCTACCGTACTATTTTGGCGCTCAGCGATGCCGGCTATCTGACCGTTCCCAACCAGAGGGTCATGCAAACCTTGCCGGACTTTGTACCCGCTTTTTTTGGTGGTCTCTTTTTTACTGTATCTGTGGGCGCGTTTATTACAATTCTGTGCCTTGGCGCGGTCTGGCTCCGGGATCGACTTTTTTATAGGAACAGATACGTTGTCATGTTCCTTATTGCGGTATGGGCGGGATGTCTCCTCATGGCTAACATCCGGGGTATCGACCTCATGGTATCGTCGTATTTTATCTTTGTTCCCTGTGCGGTCCTTTCCCTCACCCTGAGAAGGATGCCTGCAGGATCAAGGGAGAAGAGATGGAGCAAAGGGATTATTCACGTTCTCCCTGTTTTGATTCTCGCAGGACTATGGGGTACACAAATGGGCCCTCATCTGTTCCTGGATATACGAGATCATCTGCTCGTATCAAATCGCGTGGGCACGACGATCAATGACTTCTACTATGCCTATACCCTTTATCCGGCCGAGGTCTTTAAATCTCTGGATCAGAAGTTGATAAAGGCCTATCGCCTGGAGCATATCCAGGATAATGCCGTCACGCGGTCGATCGAAAGACGACTGATCAACTATGACTATCTCCGAGTACACGGCGATTCGCCGGTTGATATGACGATATCCCAAAGGAGCGCATTCCTCGTCTTCGGCAATGGGAAGCAGGATATTCTCGAGGTATCCCCCAAGGCCTTTTTCTCAGATACCGGCAAGATTTTGAGGGAATTCTCGAAACAAAGCGACAGGCGCCGTTTCTTCCGGCAGTTCACCTTCTACTCCCTCTTGATGGGCTTTCCGGTTATCCTATACCTGTTTTTCTTTTTTTTGTTCCGCGCACTTGCCGGGCTTTTCATAAGCATGGGAGCCTCTTCGATCTTCGCCTCTGCGCTTTGTATGGCAATGGGCATAGGCTTGTTCGCCTTCTTTGTCCAAAGCAGGGTAACGGGCGCTGAGATAGGGGATGCAGCCTCTGCCCTGGAATCTGAGCGATGGCAGGAAAGGGTGGCGGGGTTGAGGCTCATAGAGACGGAAGGCAGGGAGGTAGGCGATTTTCAGGCCTATCCCAGGATGCTTACAAGTCCTCATAGGGCAGTTCGCTACTGGCTGGCGAGATCCCTGGGGGTGAGCAGGAAGCCCGAAACCTATGACGATCTCCTGGGGCTTCTCAACGACCCTCACCCCAATGTCGTTTCAATGGCCTTTTATGCACTAGGTAGAAGGGGCAATACAAAGGCAGTCGGCATAATCTTAAACAATATTGATGCGTCTGATCACTGGTACAGTCAATGGTACGCCTATAGGGCGTTGAGAAGGCTGGGATGGAAGCAAACCGTATTACCGTAGCAAGCCTCATCGTATCCGTTGGGGTAATCCTGTGCATTGAAGTGGCAGCAAGCGTTGCAGCCGCAAGGATCCCTGTAAACCCCATGGTGTTGCTGGGCATGATCCGTGTGCTCGAGATAGCCCTGCTCGTGTCGGCAGCCATCATCTGCGGGAACGGATTGGCTTCGGTGGGATTGGCTCGATCCAGTGCGTTTCACGGATTTGCCCGGGGATTGCTCTGGTCCGCCGGATTCGGCATGAGTGCG
>CAYPNL010000110.1:0-18073 GCA_964412045.1 uncultured Desulfobacteraceae bacterium | reverse complement strand
GGAAGGATCAACTTTGAACGCGGCGACTATGGTTTGGCGGAGAAGGCATTGCTCAGAGTGCTTGAGATAAATCCGGAGTTCCTCCCGGCCCTCTTCGATTCTGCGGTTCTCTACGGAAAGACGGATAAGCTTGATCGGGCCATCGAGTGCTATGAGAGGATAGTGGCGATATCTCCCGTCAACACGACTGCCAGAGAACGGTTGATATATCTCTTATACGAGACCGGCCAGGACAAAGCGGCGGAGGAAGCAATAGCGGAGATGGAGAAAAACATCAGCCCTGGGGACCGGGACAGAAAGACCTTGGGCCTTATTTATCTCAAGCATGGAAAACTGGATGAATCCATTGCTGAGCTTACCTCGATAGTTGAGGCATTTCCGGATGATCAGGAAGCCAGGTATTATCTGGGAGCGGCCCTTGATGAGCATGAGGATTTCGATGCGGCATATGAAAACCTGAGCTTCCTCAGTCCAGAGAGCAATTACTTTGTCCATGCCAGGATTCGGATGGCTTCCATCCTTCAGGAACAGGGGAAGACCGATGAGGCAATAGATCTTCTCAGGGAAGTTATTAACCTCAAGGAGGGGCATCCTCGACTCTACCTAATGCTGTCAACCCTTTATGAGGGAAGGGAGCAATACCAGGCTGCCATGAGCGTTTTAAAAGAGGGCTTAACCCACAATGCGAGGGATACGGATCTTCTCTATAGGATGGGGATTGTATTGGAGAGATTGAAGAGAAATACGGAGTGCCTGGAGAACATGGAGATGATACTCACCATTGATCCCCACCATGCGGACGCCCTCAACTACATCGGTTATACCTATGCCGATAAAGGCATTCACCTTGATAAGGCCCAGGAGTTTATCGAGAAGGCCTTGAAGTACAAGCCCGATAGCGGTTATATTATCGATAGCCTGGGATGGGTCTATTTTCAGAAGGGGCTCTACGACAGGGCCCTCATCGAGCTGAAGAGGGCTGTGAAGCTGACCCCTGATGATCCGGTCATCAACGAGCATCTGGGTGATGCCTACTTCAAGGTTGAGCAATACGAACGCGCCCTGGAGACCTATAACCGGGCACTCGTCTTAGAGAATGCGGATCAAGAAAAGCTGAAGGAAAAGATCAGGGGTGTTATGGAGCATCTCAAGGGCGATGCTCCCCAATAGACTGTGGGGACTCTCCTTATGAGGACTGAGCTTTTCTGGAGCTCTGGTATGAGGTTGCCTTCCAAAGGGATAGGAGATAGGATATGGCGTGGATCTTGAGCCTCTCCAAGGCTTCTATCCCATTTCACCCATCATGCACCAGTGCCGGCAACATTACCACACTACTGAGGTTCATAATGGCGAGAAATCGTCCTTTCTATCTCGCCCTCATTGCCGTTGCCTTGCTTGTGGGGTGTGCGCCGCTCAGGCCTCTCAGCCCAGGGAGGCCCATATCTCAAGATCAAGCCCATTATCTCATCACCCAGATGAGAGCGCAGGCCAATGAGGTGTTCAGCTTTGTAGGCATGGGAAAGCTGCTCTTCAGAAAAGGGCAGGAAGAAACATATATCAATCTCCTTGCCGTGGGCCAAAGGCCATCCAGAATCAGGCTTGAACTCACCCATACCTGGGGCAAACCGCTCATCTTTCTCGTAGCCGATAAGCGGAATACATCGCTGCTCTCCTTCATAGAGCACACCTTTTACAGCGGCCCATCAACCGGATTACAAGGGGGACTATATTTCCCCTTCGAACTGGATCTGGAAGCAATATGGGTGATCCTCTCCGGAAGGATACCGATTCTGTCCCATTGCAGGGTTGAAAGCCTCGGACCGAACGAGATCACGCTCTTTGATGGGCAGGGTCAAATGGTAGAGAGGCTCACCTTTGCCCAAGACTGCTCTATCCCTACCTCCATCCATATCCCCGGGCAGGGACTGACGGTAGCGCTGTCTCAGTTCAAACAGGGGGGCCTAGGACCCTATCCCTCGAAGATCTCCATCTCCCAGGGCGACGAGCTGCACGTGGAGATTCGATATACCTCGATCGAGTTCAATAGGCCAATCCCTGAGGAGCTCTTTGCTTTGAATCCGCCGCCTGATGTCAGGATCATCCGAAAAAACGATCAGGGGCAGTAGGCCGGGGAGCAGAGAAATGGCCTTTGTGGTTGACAGCATGCTTGGATCGCTGGCCAAGTATTTGAGGATCATGGGCTACGACACGGCGTACCAGCCGCATTACACTGATCAGAGGATAGGGGAGCTGGTCGGGGAGGGCAGAGTGCTGCTCACGAGGAGCCGTGAGAGGGCGGCACACTATGAGAACTCGATCCTTGTTGACCGTGACCTGGTGAAGGATCAACTGGCTGTGCTTGATAAAACCGTAGGCCTCACCCGTGATCGCGAAGCCTATTTTCGCAGATGCATACGGTGTAATGCTCTGTTGGAGAAGGCCGAGGAGGAATTTGCCAGGGAACACGTACCCGATTACGTGTTTGCCATGCAGAAGGACAGGATCCTGTTTTGCCCCACATGCAGGCGGTGTTACTGGCCTGGCACGCACCGGGAAAGGATGGCGGCGATACTGAGGGACTGGGGATATTGATTCAAATTACGAGCGAAACCTTTTAATGGGAGCCGGTTTCTTATTGGCCGCGCAGCCGCCGCTTGGTGACGGATTCGCCGCCAATGCCCCAATTGTCGGTATCAACCTCATCTATGACCACGACCGTCGTTGCCGGATTCTTTCCCAGAATTGTGGCGAGGAGGTCGGTTGCCCCTCTGATGAGTTCAGCCTTTTGATCCGGGGTAACGCCTTCCCTGGTTACTTTGATATTGACATACGGCATGATACTCCTTGTTCTCTTCTGGATTATCTTTGACAGACTCGCAAAAAGTCGGCTTTCCCCTTCTTGTCATTCCGGACTCGATACGGTATCCAGTAAATTCAAGCAGACCTGGACTCCGGCTTTCTTGATTTTTCTCGATCTCGTTCAATCCATGTGCTCAGGGGCGTGGATCATGGGTTCCCTGCCGAGCAGGACCATGCCGAATTGTTCGTAGTACCGGTTTTTGACGGAATCCAGGTCATGCCACCGTGCCAGAAACTCATATTCCCTGAGCCAGGTCTTGCGGAATGATGCCGGATCTTCAAAGAGCAACACCCCCCTTGCATGAGCGATCACGACCGCGTAATGTCCGTCGTCGTAATCGTTACGCCAGTCTTTCAGGGTCATGTATCGATCCGCCCATGCCTGGAGCAGAACGATCACCGGATCCCCTTTATCAACGTATCGCTTTACTTCCCTGAGGGTCCGGCCCTGTTTTGCCTCCACGTGGAATCCTCTTGCTTCGGCAACCGATATCATCCTATCCACCCGGGTGCCGTCCTTGCCGGTACCCAGTTCCTTGATCAGTTCATCTTCGCGGACATCGATGCCGTAATAGGCCATGACTGTTTGAAGGGCCTTGGCGCCGCAGTCGAAGTCGAAGGTCTGTCTGCCGCTATGGAGGTTGATCATAGTGCCTATCCTACCTCATTCTGCGGATTGTGCATAAGGCTGCATGTATTGACTCTGCAAAAGCACGACGCAAGCGGTTGATGGCTTCAACGTTCGGCGTTCGATCCGGGTTTTTGTAAAGATGCTCATTGGTCTCTTGAATGATTGCCGGCACTCGCTTCCCTACCCGATCCATGGCATTCACAGAGTGCTCGGCACAGACGTGACCATATACGGTGTAATATTCGGAACTGTTTACGGTCACTTTGACCCCAGAGAGCCTCCTTTGGAGTTCTGCTGCATACGCCTCGATGTAAACATCAGGAGAAAAGTACCGCGGCCGTTCATCGAGGAAAGAGTGCTGGAAATTCATCAGGTCAATCTGGTTGTCTGCAACCCCCCTGGCCGTCACCGTGGAATGTCCATCCAGAAGAAACTCAGCCCCGGATTCGATACAATCCTCAATGGATTTGTGGAAGGCGGTCAAGTATTTCCCGGCAAGCAGTTTTCTCAGCTCACGGTCGGGTTCCCTGTGCGCCTTGTATACTGCTTCTCCGCGGACATCCTTTACAGGCACACTGTGCTCGAGGATATCGGGATGCCGGTTTGCTTCAACGATGAGGCTGCAGTAAGGAAAGGCCAGATGTCGGTTATTAAGCAGATCGCGAAAATCATAGAGCCAATTCGTGTACCAATCGACGTTTCGGACCAATGCAGGGAACCGCTCTGAAAGACTTTCCAGGGGGATCTCGCCGGGGATCACAATGCTACTGTGGGGTATAACAACAAGCAACTCTTTCAGTTCCATGCACATGTCTCACCATGATCCTCAACACAGCGATACTGTGCTGATTCCCGAGGATTGCGGGGGCGATTTAATGATAACAAGACCGCTTCAGGACCCCGTAGAAATACCCCATGGCGAGGTGCTGAATCCGGCTTGTCATGGGGTATTTTCCTTACGCATCCTGAGAAAGGAGCGCCCTTTTTACCAGGGTTTTGGCTATCGCGATTTTATAGGCATTCATGCTCAGGGGCACAGCCCCGGCAACTGCCGCGGCCCCGGCTGTCTCCGCACTGGCACTGTCGATAGCTTTGCCTTTGATGAACTGCTCCGCCTCAGTGGCCCGGATCGGCGCAGGGGCTACTGCTCCCAGAACAATCCGGGCATCCTCGCATTTCCCAGCTTTTTCAGTAATGACTGAGGCCACACTGACGATGGCAAAATCAACAGCCTCGCGTACGCGGTGCTTGAGGAATGTCTGCCTGGCCCCTTCTAAAGGGCGGGGGGCCCGGATCTCAGTTACCATCTCATCGGTTTCCAGAGCAGTTCCCAACGTACCAAAGAATTCCGCAATAGGAACCGTCCTGACGCCTTGAGGACCGGCGATGGTTACCCTCGCATCTAAGGCCACCAGTGCCAAACCGGTGTCCGAGGAGTTAACTGAAATACAGCCACAGTTAAAACAGCGATTGGCCTCTCCTTCAACTTCACTCAAACCCAAACCGAGCGCATCCTCGACTGCTATGCTTCTCTCTGCTACCGGCCGCTTGGGCATCTTCACCCGGCTTGTCTTTTTGAGGTAGTTGCTGTTGAACTTCAGGAAAGGCTCAGCCGTTTTCTCAGCCTCCTCTTCAGCCGCTGCTTTCCCCTTGAGATAGACATTCATAGCCGCGGCGGCCCTTTTGCCGGAGGCGATCGCCTCGATGACGGTCGCAGGGCCGTGGGTTACCGATCCGCCGGCAAAAACGCCGGGAACGCCGGTCGCCTGAGTTTCCGGGTCAACCGCCAGCAAACCCCGCTCCACCTTCAAGGAACTTCCCGGTGTAAGGTACCGAAAGTCAGAGGCATAGCCGACCGCCATCAGTATCTGATCAGCCTCCACGGTCTCCTTGACCGAACTATCATAGGTAGGAGCAAAGGCCCCCTGTTGGTCAAAGACTGAGGTGCACCGGATGAACTCCATTCCCTTTACCTTGTCCCCGGACTTAAGCACCCGGTGGGGTCCCCAGCAATTCATTATCCTGACTCCCTGTTCGACCGCCTGCTCAATCTCCCAGGGGAGTGCGGGCATCTCCTCCCGGCACTCCAGGCACGCCATAGTCGCTTCCTCAGCCCCCAGGCGCAAAGCGCTGACAGCCACATCAATGGCGGCGTTACCGCCGCCTATCACCAAAACCTTTGTGCCGGGGGTCTCTCTACCTCCTCGATTGATGGTGGTCAAAAAATCCAGACAGAATGTAGTCGATTCCTCGCCGTCCAGACCTATGGAAACCGGGTTCCAGGCGCCATTGGCAATAAAAACGCTGTCAAAGTCCCGTTTCAGCTCATCCAGGGTTATATCCTTGCCCACATCAACCGTAAGTCTGAATTCAACCCCGGTATTCTCAATCGCTTTTACTGCCTGCCGTACGATATCCTTTGGCAGCCTATAAGGCGGTATCACGTAAGCCAGCATGCCTCCGGCTTCTTCCCTTCTGTCAAATACAGTAACGCGGTGCCCCGACATTCTGAGATAGTAGGCTGCCGAGAGACCGGCCGGGCCTGAGCCGATAATGGCCGCGCTCTTGCCGCTGTCGGCTCCCGATGCCGGGATGATTTCATTTCCCTTCTCCAGGATATAATCACCCATGAACCTCTCGATATCCCTGATCGACACTGATTCGTCGAAGTCGCCCCGGTTACATTCCTGCTCGCAGAAATGAGGGCAGACCCGTCCCGTTATTGCAGGGAGCGGGTTGGCATCGAGCAGAATACGGGCAGCACCCGGCAGGTCGCCTTCCCTGATCTTACTCAGGTATGACGGTATATCCACGCTGCCCGGGCAGGCCGAGGCACAGGGTGGACTCTCATTTCTCCAACCGCCGAAGATAGAATGATACCGGTTATCCCCGTTCAGGGCGTAGCAGCCCTTGCCGCCCTTGAGGTAGCAAAGGATCCTGCCCCCGATCTCATGGGGATAGCGGTAGTACCAGCAGCGGGTATCTTGGGCAAGATTGCCGCCGATAGTGCCCATGTTGCGGATCTGGGGTACGGCCACTGATTCCGCTGCCTTGGCAAGCAGGGGATATTTCTCTCTCACCAGGGGGGATGTGGCGATATCAGCCAGTTTGGTCAATGCCCCGATCTTCAATCCCTCTTCATCTTCTTCAATACTGTTCAGACCAGGGATGCTCTTTATGTTTACCAGTAGTTCGGGATAGGCAGGCAGTACCCTATCCTTGAGTACCCCGAACAGATCTGTGCCTCCTGCTACGAGCCTGGCTTTCCCTTGGTAGCCCTTTACCAGATTCACCGCTTCATCTACGGTTTTCGCATCTCTATGTTGAAAAGACTTCATGCTACTCGCTCTCCTTTACTGTGCCCAATGCTTTGAGGATCTTATCTGAGGTCAGGGGGTAGCTCATTATCCTCTGCCCAATGGCGTTATATACTGCCATCAACACAGCGCTGGGTCCGGGAGAGGTTGCTATTTCACCTACCCCGATCGCCCCGAAGCGATGGCTGGGGGCCGGCGTTTCCAAGATAACGTTGGTGAACCCCGGCAGCTCAGCAAAGGTACGCCATTTATAGTCGATCATGTTGCCGTTTACCATGTGTCCTGTTCTGGCATCCCGCACCGTTTCCTCAAAAATAGCCGTATCCAGCCCTGCCGAACCAAGCGCACCGTGAAGCTGCCCCTCGAGGCTTGCGGGGGAAATAATCTGGCCTGCATCGGTGGCGTTGAGCACATCTAGCAACTCCACCTTGCCCGTCTCGGTGTCCACCTCGACCTCCACGAAGGTCATCAGGAAATTGCACAGGGAATAGTCGGGATCGAAGCGGCCCTCGCCGGTAATCGTCCGAGTGAATCCCATAATGCGGCGCCACGGGACTCTTTGCTCAGGGCGGCCGATGACATATATGATTCCGTCCTCGGTATCAAGATGCTCGGGGGTAGTGCCGAGCTTGACGGCCGCCAGCTCCAGTAACTTGCCTCTGGCATCTTCCGCCGCTGCTATAACCGCAGAACCGGAAGCATAGGTGCCGCGCGAACCCATCAAAGCGAACTCGAAGGGATTCACCTCTGTATCCGGGGCCGACATCTTGACGTTTTCCAAGGGTAGCTTCAGTACTTCGGCTGCCATCTTGCACAGGCTGCTTCTCTGCCCGTGCCCGGACTCGGAATGGCAGGTATTCAGCATCACCCGGCCATCCGGGGACAGCTTGACCTGCGCCTCGGAGCTATCTTCGCCAATATCGGCATTACTGTGCACGCCGACGCCGACCCCTCTCCGCCTGGTGCCGTTCACGGCAGTGGGTTTACCCCATCCCTTCCATTTATCTTTCCATCCAAATGTTTCGGCCCCTTTGTCAATGGTCTTGGTAAAATCCGCCCCACGGAAGGTCCACCAGTTGCCGTCCCGCCAGAACCAGCCCCCGCCTTTCTTGACGATGTTCTTTTTGAAGAATTCCACCGGGTCAACCCCGGCCTTCTCCATTGCCAGCCCCAATATCGGCAGAAAAGCACTTTCCAGCTCCTGTCCCCCGAAGCCCCTGACGATGCCGCAAGGGCAATTGTTGGTGAAGACAAGCCCCGTGCTCAGGTTCCAGTTGGGACACTGCACAGCAATTTGTAACTCGCCGCAGCCGACGGCAACCTCGTAAGGGCCGCACTCCGAAGCTGCCCCAATGTTAACCAGCCACCGACCTTCAATGGCTGTTACTCTGCCATCCTTGCTTAGGCCTACTTTAGCACGGATGCGGCAGCCCAGTCGCGCAGAGTAGGAGTGAAAGTGCTCTTCCTTGGTATAATATATTTTCACCGGCCGGTTAGTCGCTTGGGATAAGATGGCAGCATAACCCACCGGCGTCAAGTTGGCGTTTTTGGTGCCGTAGCTGCCGCCGCACTGGGTGCTGATAGCCCGGAAATCCTTCAAATGGACAAAGGGCAGACCGAGAAACCGGTGGTAGGCGATAGACTGCGACGGCGTGTAGACGGTCAGCCGGTCCGGTGCTTCCCAGGTGGCAATCGCTCCGGGGGGTTCTGGGGGAAGGGGATTGGGGAAGATCTCGTAGCCGCACGTTCCCTCGGTGACCACATCGGCTTCGGCGAACCCCTTTTCCACATCTCCCATCTGGATACTTCGCAGGATATTAGGTTCGTACGGGAGCGGCTCAGAGAAGGTGTTGTTGACAAACTGTTCGTACAACTGCGGCTGGCCGGGCTCCGTGGCTTGTTCCACGTCATATACAGCCGGCAACAGCTCATATTCCACATCAATGAGTTCAAGGGCTTCCTCGGCGATACGTACGGTATCCGCAGCCGCCATGGCCACCGCATCACCCACGTAACGCACCTTGCTATCCAGTATCCTGATATGCTTGGGTATTCCCCATTCCCATCCTTCAGTATCCTTGTAGGTAAGCACAGCCCTGACGCCGTGCAGCGCTTCCGCCCTGCTGGTATCGATATGCTTGATAGTGGCATGAGCGTGTGGGCTCCTCAAGACCTTTCCGTACAACATACCCGGCAGGCTTATGTCATCAAAGTACTGTGCCTGGCCGGTGACGATTTCTCTGGCATCCTTGCGCGGCGTATCTTTACCTATATGTCTATATTTTTTAGCCATTCGTATCACCTTTCCCAACGACACTGGTCACGGCTTTTAATACCTCATAGTGTGAGATGCAACGGCAGTAATGACCGGCCAGAGCCTGCTTGATGTCGTGCTCAGTCGGTTTCGGATTGCTGTCGAGCAAGGCCTTGGCGCTCATGAGAATACCTGGGGTGCAGAAGCCGCACTGAAAGGCCGTATTATCGATGAAGGCCTGCTGGAGTGGGTGCAAACGGCCGGTTTTCCGGTCTTCCAGCCCTTCGATGGTTATGATATCCTTGCCATCGCATTCCACGGTGAGTGTCATGCAGGACATAATCGGCTTGCCGTCCATAATGACCGTGCAGGCGCCGCAGCCGCCATGATCACAGCCCTTCTTGGTTCCCTTGAGCCCCAATGTCTCTCTCAGGGTGTGCAGCAACGTATCCGATGGGGCTATACTGCCGTGCATAGTGCCTACCGCTAATTCATAAGGCTCTCCGTTCACCGTAAGCCTGATGCATTGCTTGTGGTCAGAACTGCTCACTTCTTTATCAAATTGTTTTTCACTCATGGCATCCTTTCCTCAGTTCTGAATTCCTGATAACAACGTAGCCCTGTGAGACTACCTGGTACATGGGCATGAAGGCGTCTTTTTTCCCCATCATACCCCAATAAAGACAACTCAGGAGGCCGCTTCAAACCATGCGCACACGGGCAAAGTCCCTAGAAGACAAGGACCTGGTGCTTGTGCGCATGGTTTGAAGCGGCACGCTGATGCCCCCTGTTCAAGGGTATGATGGGGAAAAAAGACGCCTTCATGCCCATAGGTCTCACCACGGCTGACGTATGCGGCCTTACGAAATGGGCGATCGTCGTTTTCAAAAAGCTACCTTGTTACAATTCCTGAATCTGTGCTTGTCAAGACTAAGCGAGATATTCTTGTATGTTCCGGGCAATCTCCTGGAGCTCCCCTATGTCGGCCTTTCCCATCTCCCACCGGGACACCGACATCCCATCCTTTTCCCACCGCGGCATGATATGCACGTGGAGGTGGGGGACAAGCTGGTCCGATGCCGTGCCGTTGAGCTGAAGTATGGTGATCCCTTCAGCCCCTAGTGCCTCTTTCACCGCGCCGGCGCACTTCTTTACAGCGCCCATGACTGCCGAGAGATCCGCCTCCGAGATCTCGAAGATGTTCTCTGCGTGATTCTTGGGAACAACCAGCATATGCCCGCGAGAGGCGGGGTTGATATCCATGAAAGCAAGCACCCTGTCCTCATCCAATACCGTAACCGCGGGTATCTCTCCGGCAACAATCTTACAAAAGATACAGTCCATGATGCCCCCTGCATGATTAATTATTGACTTGAATCGGCAGTGCCCCTGTCCATCATGTTCGGACCTCTCTTCTCACATGAGCATGGTGGCATACAGGCCTTTCATCGAGCAGCACTAAGAAACCAGAAAAAGGATGTGAACGACGGGAATGGTAAATTTCGCTAAAGGGCGGTGATCAAGCTGCGATTGCACCTTACCGGCAATCGGTACAAACGGTGAGCCTCGCGAACGGCACATTCGTCTGCCTGCTTATATACTTCAATTGGTCTTCCGGCGCAAAAAGCTTTCCACACACGGTGCAGGCTGCCATTTTAAAGACCTTATTCCAGATAATCCTCTTGTCGCCTATTGACTCCATCTGTACATAACCAGTTGGACATACATAGGCACAGGACCCACAACCTATGCATGCATTGGGATCAAATTCAATTTCAGGCTCATCAATCTCACGACCGCGCCCCCTGTCCTGAAACGTAAGGGCACTCACGCCAACAATCTCCCGGCATGTCCTCACACATAAGCCGCACAGAATACAATCATGGCCTTCACCCTTTTGCTCGGGAACCTCCAGGCCCAACTTTCGAGCGATTTCCCGTACCGCTTCTGTTGTGGGATATCGATAATAAAGCAACTCCGCTGCACTTTTCCGGCTCTCCCTTGCCTTGTCAGAGTTGGTCCGAATCTCCATCCCGTCTTCCACCGGTGTAGTGCACGACGCTGCAAGCTGCCATCTCCCATTTGTTTTTACCTCTACCGTGCAAAGCCGGCAAGCCCCAAAGGGGCTGAGATCTGTGTGGTGGCAGAGGGTAGGAATATCTATGTTCAAATCCTGAGTATTTTCCAATATGGTCGAATGTTCCCTTGCCTTTACCTTACGCCCGTCTATTGCTATAGTCACCATTTTAAACCCCTTGCTTATACTATCTCTATGCAGCTTTTTCCCATACCACAACCCTGTAGCATCTCAGGCAGCGCTGAGCCTCCCTCATAGCCTCCAGAGCGGCAAACCCCCCTTCAACCTCTTCAAAGCTGTTCTCCCTGTTTTCTACATCAAGAAAATCAACGCCTTGAGCCGGCACCCTTACCGTAAACCCGCGCCTCGTCTGCCTCTTTAAATCAACTCCCTCAAAGGAAATCCCCTGGGGAAGACTGTTTCCTTGTATATAGCAGTCAATACTCTTGGCAACCGTATTCCCTGTATCCAGCGCATCAATAAGGATTGCCGGGCCGGTAACACAATCTCCCCCGGCAAAAACGCCTTCAACGTTGGTCATGTACGTAACGGGGTCGACCTTTATCGTCCCCCACCCTGTGATCTCAATTTTTTCTTTATCAGGGATAACCGGGAGATCGGGGCGTTGACCAATAGCCGCAATGATCATATCCGTATCAAGGGTGAACTCGGAGCCTTTAATCGGATTAGGCCTTCTCCTTCCACTTTCATCAGGTTCTCCGAGCTTCATCTTGATACATTCTATGCCGGTCACTTTTCCGTCTTTTGCGAGTATCTTTACAGGGGCCATACGATGCTGAAATTTTACGCCTTCTTTTTCCGCTTCCTCTATCTCTTCGTTACTCGCCGGCATTTCGACCCGCGACCTTCTGTAGATGATATCCACAGCTTCAAATCCGATTCTGACACAACTGCGCGCACAGTCCAAAGCGGTATTACCGCCACCAATAACAACTACCTTCTTTTGAGGCTGAACCTTCTTGCCAAGGTTCACATTCCTTAAAAACTCCACACCATCAACAAGGCCTTCGTATCCTTTATCCTCGCCCTCGGCACCGATCTTGGTCCCGGTATGGGCGCCGACTGCAATAAATACCGCCTTAAACCCCTTTTTTTTCAGGTCCTTCAGGCTCAACGTTTTCACCTTGGCGTTTACCTTTATCTCAACCCCTGTTCGCCTGATAAGGTCTATCTCATGATTGAGGATATCCTTGGGGAGACGATATTCAGGTATGCCCACAGCAGCCATTCCGCCGGCATGGGGCAACGACTCAAAGATAGTGACGCCATATCCCATTGACCGAAGATTATAGGCCGCAGCAAGTCCAGCTGGTCCGGCACCGATAATCGCGATCCTCTCCTCTCTCTCCTTTTGAGGGCCGTTAAGAGGACTTCCGCCGTGCTGTAAGTCATAGTCCGCAGCTGCCCTTTTTAGCAACCGTATAGACAAGGGCTCATCGATATCCTTTCGCACACAGGCATCCTCACAGGGATGGGTGCATACCCGCCCCACAACACCTGGCAGGATGCAATTTTCACGAATGAGGTCGAGAGATTCTTCGAATTTATTATTCCTGATCAGTTCAATGTAACCCGGAATGTCAAGGCCTGCCGGACAGGCATCCATACAGGGGGCTGTTACGGCGCATGAATAATCCTTGTCTTCCAGCTGTTTTTCCCCCTTGATCAGGGCTAGAAAATCGGATTTGTAATATGTGATGGAATCCAGTATGGGAAAAAGTGCAGACTGACCGAATCCACACTTGGCATTGACAGATACCTGCTTGATGATAGCCTTCATCTCGGCAATATCCGCCTTACTTCCCTTCCCTTCGTACATCTGCCTCATAATATGCAAAAGCCTATCAATCCCGATCATACAGACAGAACACTCACCGCATGAAAGCTTCCTTATCTCTTTTAAGTAATGCAGTGTAAGGGATAGGATATCCGCCTTCGGATCCATCACCACAAGACCGTCCCATCCCATAAGGGCCGCTATCCGCTTCCCTTCTGCGATTTTAGGAAACCTACCATATGCAGATTCAGACATCTTGGGTGACTTACCCTCTCTGTTATCCAGAATCTTTCCGTTCCAACTGCTAAAGATAACGTTATCCATTCTCAAGCCACCTTATTATAAATTAACATCTCGGAAATTCTACAACTACTTGAATTTAGAAGAATTTACCTTGTCTAGCAACTTATTGTATTCCTGCACTACCTTCTCCTGGATTGTCTTTATTTCATCTGCGTTAAGATGACGGAACCTACCCTGAATTTTTATATAATCTTCTACTGGCCTCAGGTTTTTAGGCATTTCAACCGTTATCTCGTATTTTCCATCCACCACCTCGTAGAGAGGAAACACCCCGGTCTCCACGGCCAGCCGCCCGGCCTTTATGGAGAGCTCCGGCGACAGCCGCCACCCCGTGGGACAGACCGATAGACAATGGATGTAGCTCGGTCCTTTTATCTTTCTTGCCTTTTTGACCTTATTCATGAAATCAAAAGGATAACTGTGGCAGGCTGTGGCTACGTAGGGCACATTGTGTGCCACCATGATCTCGGGGACGTTTTTCTTCCATGCCTTCTTGCCGGAGCTATCCAAACCGGAAGGTTCGGTGGTTGTCGAGGCTCCAAATGGGGTAGCTCCTGAACGCTGAATGCCTGTATTCATGTAAGCCTCATTGTCGAAGCAGACATATAAGAGATCATGCCCTCTCTCCATGGCTCCAGAAAGTGCCTGAAGTCCTATGTCAACGGTACCCCCATCTCCGCCGATCGACACGGTTTTTATATCCCGATCCGCAATCCTTCCTTTTCGCCGCAGGACTTTGAGGCCGGCCTCAACGCCCGATCCCACTGAGGCAGCGTTGGGAAATGCCACATGAATCCATGGCAGTTTCCATGCCGTTGTCGGATACATCGCTGAAACAACCTCCATGCAGCCCGTGGCATTGATAATTACCGTATCCTTACCTAATGCCTTGCACATCAAGCGAATGGCCAATGCCTCTCCGCATCCCTGGCAGGCACGGTGACCGGCGCTAAAGTATTCCTCCTTGTCTACCAGCCTTGGGGCGTATAAATCAAAGTTTTCCACAATGCTCATGATCCCCTCACTCCATAAATTTCATACCCTTGCCTGGGCTTTTCCTTCTCCGCCCTTACAGCCTTTTCAGCTATCTGGATAAAATCCCCCACGGTCATGTCGCGCCCGCCGAGGCCAATAATCTCATTGAGTATCAAAGGCCGATCCGGCTCATCATACAAGGCAGATCTGATCTCTGCCCCAACTGGGCCTGATGCACCACCAAAGGACACGGCCCTGTCCATGACAACCAGTACCTTGGCATCCTTCACAGCCCTCCGCAGCTCTTCAACGGGAAAGGGCCTCCAGAGCTTTAACTTTAACAATCCAACGGATATCTTGTTCTTGTGCAGCTCGTCAATGGCCGCCTCCGCGGTTTCATCCATGGAACCCATGCTGAGCAATAAAACCTTAGCCCCTTCTGCCTTGTAGGCATCTATGGGCTCGTATTTACGGCCAAACTGCTCTTCCCATTCCTTCCATACCTCCATTATGACCCTCTTGGAGTTTATAAGGGCTTCATCTTTAGCCCTCATGACCTCAGTAAATATCTCGGGCAGGCCCAAGGTTCCCATGGAAACTACATGATCGGGATGGAGCGTAGCGTAAGGTTTGTATTCCGGGAGGAACCTATCCACCTCTTCCTGATCTGGAAAGAGCATGGGTTCAACCACATGGGTGAGCTGAAAACCATCCAGGTTGATATTTAAGGGAAGCATAACATCCCTGTGTTCAGCAATCTTAAAACTCTGAATGACCATGTCCACTACTTCCTGCCCGTTTGACGCGAATAGTGAAATCCAGCCCATGTCTCTTTGCGACATGATATCACTGTGGTCATTCCATATGTTGATAGGGCCGGATAAAGCCCGGTTGCCAAGCGCCATCACCACAGGAAGTCTCATCGCCGATACGATCGGCATGACCTCACCCATGAACAGAAGGCCTTGCGAGCTCGTGGCCGTAAACACCCGTGCGCCGGTTGCCGAGGCGCCGCAACAGGCACTCAATGCAGAATGCTCCGATTCAACGCAGATAAACTCGGCATCAAGCCTTCCATCTGCCACAATATCCGATAGGTGTTCCGGTATGTGCGTGTTGGGCGTAATGGGATATGCAGCAATCACATCAATCCTGCATAAGGCAGCCGCCTCGGCTGCGGCAAAAGCGATCTCCATACCAGTGCGTTTCGTCATGGCTCAGCCCTCCTCAACCATTGTGATGGCGCCAGGCCAGCATTCATGGGCGCAAATACCACAACCCTTGCAGTAATCCAGATCCGCCACAAAATACCCCTCACTGTTTTCTGAGATACACCCCTCAGGACAGAAGATATAGCACATACCGCATTTTATACATTTGGAAAAATCATATACAGGCCTTTGAGCCCTCCAGCTTCCGGTATGATATTCTCTTGTATTACCCGGTATAAATACCATGCACCCGGGAGTGACCTCTTGCCATGTTTCCGGCCATTTTTTCTCTGCCATCATACTACCTCAACCTTTTTCCTTACGTGATCGAAACCTCATTATAGGCCCTGTTCAGGGCAGCGAGGTTCTTCTTTGCAATCCTGCCGAACCTGTGCTCTATGGGGGCCTTTACCGAATCCAGTTTTACGATCTTGACCGCCTTGATCAGGGCCCCCAACATAGTGGTATTTGTAATCGGAACCCCCAATTCCTCCCAGGCTATCCGCGATGCATCAACAGCAGCTACCGTTCCTTGAAAGCCAAGTTCTTGCTTCAGCTCCTCAGGGGATTTTGTCGTATTGACAACCAGTATGCCATCGGGCTTTAACCCCCCGGTAACATTAACCAGGCTTACCAGGCTTGCATCAAGCACAACCACCACATCCGGATTTTCGATAGCCGACCTGACCTTTATCCTCTTGTCATCAACCCGGGTAAAGGCAGTTACCGGCGCGCCTCTCCTCTCAGGGCCAAAGCTGGGAAAACCCTGGGCAAATCTTCCTTCTCCAATGACAGCCAGTGTGAGCATCTCTACCGAGGTGACCGCGCCTTGACCGCCTCTTCCATGCCACCGTATCTCCAGCATACTAACTCCTTACCTATAAAATCTATCATAATGCCCGAACCGATTTTTGTCCTTTTCTATAATCCCCGGATTGCACGATTGTCAAACCTTTTATTTTCCCCTCGGGGATGGGGAGAAAAACCTTCGCCTTGCTGCTGCTGCAGAGGATGTCGGCGACTATGACGGGATAACATCTCTCAGTATCGTATCCCCATCTCCTCTTCCTTCTTGGCGATCTCCATGCGCGTCTTGATCACGGTGTCCGGTATCAGGCTGATAGAGTCGATGCCGCACTCCACCAAGAAGGTGGCGAACTCAGGGAAGTCGCTGGGCGCCTGGCCGCAGATGCCGATCTTCCTGCCCCTTCGTTTGGCAACGGTGATTACCTCCTTGACCATGGTCTTGACTGCCTCGTGGCGCTCATCAAAGATGTGGGCCACCAGATCACTGTCCCGATCCAGGCCCAGGGTGAGCTGGGTGAGGTCATTGGAGCCGATGGAGAAGCCATCGAAGATATCGGCGAAGCGGTCTGCCACAATCACATTGCTGGGGATCTCGCACATCACATAGAGCTCTAAGTTGTCCTCGCCCTGGATGAGGCCGAACTCCCGCATGGTATCGATCACCTTCGTGCCCTCCTCAGGGGTCCTGCAAAAGGGGACCATGACCTTGATGTTGGTGAGCCCCATCTCGCCCCTGGCCTTGAGGATGGCCTCGCACTCCAGTCCGAAGGCCTCCTTGAACTTGGGGTCATAGTAGCGGGAGGCCCCCCGCCACCCGATCATGGGGTTCGACTCAACCGGTTCATAGAGGGAGCCGCCGATGAGGTTGGCGTACTCGTTGGTCTTAAAATCAGAGAGCCGTACAATCACATCCTTGGGGTAGAAGCCGGCAGCGATCCTGCCGATCCCCTGGGCCAGCCTATCGATGAAAAACGAGCGCTTATCATCCGGGTAGGTGGCAGTGAGCTCATCGATCTTTTCAATCAGCTCCTTGATTGAGGGATCGGTTTCTGCCCGCTCCCGGAGCTCAGGGTAGTGGATGAGGGCCAGGGGATGGATGCCGATGTGGGAGCTGATGATGAACTCCTCCCTTGCCAGGCCCACCCCGTCATTGGGGATCTGGCACTCCTGGAAGGCACGCTCCGGTATGCCCACGTTCATCATGATCTGGGTTGTGGTGCGGGGCACGGAGCTGAGATCGAGTTTCTCCACCTCAAAGGGGAGCATGCCGGCATAGAGATAGCCCGTGTCCCCCTGGGCGCAGGACACGGTCACCTCCTGGCCGGAGAGCAGGGTTTTTGTAGCGGTCTCGGCGCCGACGATACAGGGGATGCCGAGCTCCCGGGAGATGATGGCTGCATGACAGGTCCTGCCCCCTTTGTCGGTGACAATGGCGCTGGCGATCTTCATGATGGGTTCCCAGTCAGGGTCAGTCATGGTGGTAATGAGCACCTCGCCCTTCTTGAACTCCCCGATCCGGGCACTGTCCTCGATGATGTGGGCGATGCCCGCACCGATCTTGCTGCCCACGGCCTGGCCAGTGAGGAGAGGCTCAGCCGTTGCCTTGAGCACATAGGTCTCCATACTCTTTCCGCTCAGGAGGGAGTGCACGGTCTCAGGCCTGGCCTGGACGATGTAGAGTTCCCCCTCGGCCCCGTCCTTGGCCCATTCGATGTCCATGGGCTTGTCGTAGTGCTCCTCGATGATACAGGCCCAGCTGGCAAGGGTGAGGATCTCATCATCGGTGAGGGTGAAGCGGGAGGCCCGCTCAGGGGGGGTGGGGATGTTTTTTACCGGCTCAT
>CAYPNL010000109.1:0-8507 GCA_964412045.1 uncultured Desulfobacteraceae bacterium | reverse complement strand
AGATGAATACGAACCGGGGCGGCCTCAGAAGAGTTTTGATAAGCAGTTCTTAAGGGATTACCTCGATGGGCTTGGCTGGCCCAAGAAGCCGCCGCCGCCACGGCTGCCTGAAGAGGTAATCGCCATCACAAGGGATAAATATCTCGAGGCCCTTCGGAGGATCACGGGAAGGGACCTGTGAGTTCCTTACTCCTTTGGATGGCAGCTCCTTTTTCTGATCGCTCCTTACCAATGCCGGATGAGCCCCATCTTCCTGCGGCCCTGCCCTTGACAAGTACGATACTGATGCTTAACATTTTCTTTGACAGTTTTGCCTTATAGTTTAAGGAGTTAGTCTCTATTTACAAAAAAGAAAGCGCGGTCCTTGAAATACGGGTCCGTGAATTTCACGATATACTATAATTCACAATAAAAATCTGAAAGGCATCCAATGGTAGTAGGCATATGGATGACAGAGAGGTAAAAACGAACGAGGAGACAGATGCGATGGCCAAGGAATCAGCAGAGCATCGCCAGGAGGATTCAGAGAAAACCAGTTCAAGGAACAAAAGGGAAAGGCAGAAACAAGCAGAGGAGATGACCAAGCAGGAACTCCTCGAGAAGCTCAAGGAGGTTGAGCAACGATCTCAGGAAAACTACGATCTCTACATGCGGGCTTATGCTGAGATGGAGAATATCAAGAAGAGGGGGGCAAAGGAACGGGAGGATCTGGCAAAATTCGCGAATGAGTCCCTTATCAGGGAGATTCTCCCAGTAATTGACAGCCTGGAGAAGGCACTCATTCATGCGGGGGACAGTACTAATCCCAGTGGATTAGCCGAAGGGATCGAGATGACTCTTAAAGGCCTGATGGGTGCCCTGGAGAAGGCAGGGCTCAAGACGGTTGAGGCAATGGGAAAACCCTTTGATCCACAGTTTCATGAGGCCATCTCCCAGCAGCCGGATGATACCGTTCCACCAAAGCATGTGATTATGGAGATGCAAAAGGGCTACGTGCTCAACGGTCGCCTTATGAGGCCCGCGATAGTTGTTATCTCTCAGGGAAATGGCGCAAAAAATGACGAAGATTATGCATGATGATATGCATGGTGCATACTAGCTTTTAAGGAGGAGATAATGAGCAAAATAATCGGCATCGATCTGGGAACCACGAATTCCTGCGTCGCCGTGATGGAAGGGGGCGACGCAAAGGTGATCGCGAATGTGGAGGGCAACAGGACCACGCCTTCTACGGTGGCATTTACCGACAGCGGAGAACGGCTGGTGGGACAGACTGCGAAAAGGCAGGCAATCACCAATCCGGATAACACCGTGTATGCGGTGAAGAGACTGATCGGCAGGAAGTATGACTCTCCCGAGGTCCAGAGGGATATTAAGATATCACCCTTCAAGATCACCAAGGCGCCGAACGGCGATGCGCAGGTGACCGTCAGGGGAAAGGATTATAGCGCAGCAGAGATCTCATCGATGATTTTACAGAAGATGAAGCAGACCGCCGAGGAGTACCTGGGTGAGAAGGTGACCGATGCTGTGATTACCGTCCCGGCCTATTTTAATGACAGCCAGAGACAGGCCACCAAGGATGCAGGCAGGATCGCGGGATTAAACGTGCAGCGGATCATCAACGAGCCGACAGCTGCTTCACTCGCCTATGGGTTGGACAAGAAGAAAGACGAGAAGATAGCGGTCTTCGATCTGGGAGGAGGAACCTTTGATATCTCTATCCTGGAGATAGGTGAAGGGGTCTTCGAGGTCAAGGCTACGCATGGAGATACTCACCTCGGAGGTGAAGACTTCGACCAGAGGGTGATCGATTTCCTCGCCGATGAGTTCAAGAAGGATCAGGGCATTGATCTCAGAAATGACAAGATGGCTCTCCAAAGGCTCAAGGAGGCTGCCGAGAAGGCGAAGATGGAGCTTTCCACCTCTATGGAAACGGATGTAAACCTTCCCTTTATCACCGCTGATGCGAGCGGTCCAAAGCACATGAATATTAAGCTAACGAGGGCAAAGCTCGAGGCCCTTGTGGACGACCTGATCGAGAAGACCGTTGAGCCCTGTAAAATATCACTCAAGGATGCTGGTATGAAACCCAGCGATATCGACGAGGTCATTCTGGTTGGCGGCATGACGAGGGTGCCCAAGGTCCAGCAGAAGGTAAGGGAGATCTTCGGCAAGGAACCGCACAAGGGTGTGAACCCCGATGAGGTCGTTGCAGTTGGCGCTGCTATTCAGGGCGGTGTGCTCCAGGGAGATGTGAAGGATGTCCTCCTACTTGATGTGACTCCTCTTTCTCTGGGTATTGAGACCCTCGGCGGCGTTTTCACCAAGCTCATTGAGAAGAATACTACGATTCCCACGAAAAAGAGCCAGATATTCTCCACTGCAGCCGATAACCAACCGGCAGTTTCCATTCATGTGCTTCAGGGTGAACGGGAAATGGCGGCCAACAATAAGACTCTGGGCCGGTTTGAGCTGGTGGGGATACCACCGGCACCAAGGGGGATGCCCCAGATAGAGGTGACCTTCGATATCGACGCGAATGGCATTGTGAACGTATCCGCCAAAGACCTTGGCACAGGAAAGGAGCAGTCGATACGGATAACTGCCTCGAGCGGCCTCAGCGAGGATGAGATAAAGGGGCTCGTCAAGGATGCGGAGCTTCACGCGGACGAGGACAGAAAGAAGAGAGAACTCATCGATGCTCGAAATACCGCTGATTCTCAAATCTATTCGATTGAGAAGTCCATGAAGGAGGCGGGAGATAAGATCGATGCCGGTACGAGGTCTGAGATCGAGAATGCCATCTCCAGTCTCAAGAAGGCAATGGAGGGTGAGGATGCGGCGGAGATAAAACGACTTTCCGACGAGCTGACGCAGGTCTCTCATAAGATCGCAGAGATCCTGTATGCACAAGCCTCTCAGCAGGCGCAAGCTCAAACAGGACCGGAATCGGCTGCTGGAGCAGCGGGCTCGGCTAAGGCGGATGAGGATGTCGTTGATGCGGATTTTGAGGAAGTCAAGTAATACACCTCGGCCAATAGTCGGGGCTTCGCATCGCAACAACTCCTCACTCCCACCCTTATGTACTGTTCAACAAGGGCAAGAAGGTGGCCCTCGACCCAGTGTCGGGGGCCAAAGAGAATTGCGCTTTACCTTTGGGCCACCTCATAGTAACATTCTATCTTAATAGTTTTTGACACTGATTTGGCGGTACCCTTCATTTCTTATCGTCAAACAGACCAGACATTCTTGCAATCCTCATAGTAAATGAAAGTGCACCGGATCATTCGGATTGATACGCTCATTGTTGCGGGTATGATTATGGGGACCTTCTTTATGGTTTCCTGTGAGAAAAGGATTGCCCTCAAGGAGCCACCTCCCAAGAAGCCCATCGCAATGAAGAAAACCGCGGGAAAACCCACCGAGGAGCAAGCGCCAGCAAAGAAGCCGCCTGAAGAGATAGCACCTGAAGAGATTGTAAAGGAGGGGATACCCCCCGAGGAGGTATGGCCTGAGCGGAAGTCGCTCATCGATCAGTTCTTCATGGCTGAGCATTACTTTCGGCAGCAGGAATACGACCTGGCCTTGGAGGCCTATGAGCAGTACATCTTGGAATATCCCCTGGGCGACAAGGTCAAGGATGCCCTTGCCAAGATGGGAACCATCTATTACTACCGAAACCAATATGGGGAGGCCCTGTCTCTTCTTAAAGAGGCCATCAAGGCATTTCCCTTAAACGGCAGGAGGGCCGAAGTTCACCTGTTGATTGCCAAGATATACTATCATCTTGGAGAGCATCAGGAATCGAAAGAGAATGCCTTGCGGTGGCTCGAGCTTTATAAAGACTATCCCAGAAAGGAAGAGGTCTACTATCTGTTGGGCCAAAACTCGATGGTGCTCAATGAGTATGCAAAGACGCTTGACTGGTGGCTAAAGGTCCTTGAGTCGCCATACCTCACAGAGACGAGAAGACAAGCAGTGAGGTCTTATCTGGCCGATCTCATATCCAAGGCAACGGAGGAGCAACTGGAGGAGATGGCTGCCTATGCCAAGGGTAGCGATCTTATTGTTCCCATAAACTGCCGTCTCGGTGCCTTTTTTCTCCGATCAGATAGATTGGACGAGGCACGACAGGCCGCGATGGAGATCCTCAGGCTTGCGCCAGGGGAAGACTGGATCATGAAGGCACGAGAGCTCCTCGAGGAAATCGACGAGAGGCTGAGGGTGAAGTTTGATGTCATTGGGTGCCTCTTGCCCCTGAGCGGACCGTTTGCCATCTATGGACAGGAGATTTTACGCGGCCTGGAGCTTGGTCTAGGCTTATTTGACAAGGGAACCCGAGTCCCTTCATCTCTTGAGCTTGTCGTAAGGGATACCGAAGGCGATCCACAAAAGGCAGTTGATGCAATCAGGGAGCTCAAAGAGAATGAGAAGGCGGCACTCGTGATCGGGCCTCTTATTAGTAGGGTTGCCGAGGCGGCTGTGGAAGAGGCGCAGGAATCGGCTATACCCATAATAACCCTAAGCCAGAGTGAAGAGATCACGAACAAAGGCGAGATGATCTTCCAGAATAGCCTGGCTCCCCAAGATCAGGTTAGAAGCCTTGTCAATAAGGTTATGGATGAGATGGGCCTGAGAAGATTTGCGATCCTGTATCCCGCAAATCCATACGGCACGTACTTTATGAATGTATTTTGGGATACGGTTGAAGAAAGGGGGGGTGTGATCAATGCGGTGGAATCCTACGACACCCAAGGCACGGATTTCACCGAGGAGATCAAGAAGATGATCGGCCTTTTCTACCCGAGACCAAACCCGGAAATGGAGGAGGAAGGAGGGGAATCGGAAGAGCAGCCGAAGCCCATCATCGATTTTGATGCCGTATTTATCCCAGATAGCTATCAGGGCGCCGGCGTTATCTCCTCCCAGTTGGCCTATTATGATGTGGTGGGCGTAACCCTGTTAGGGACCGATCTTTGGAACTCAAAGGAATTGGTGGAGATCGCGGGAAGATATGTGAACGGAGCGATATTCCCCTCGGGGTTCTTCCCCGGAAGCGGATATCCGGGGGTGAAGGAATTCGTTTCGCAGTATTCCTCAAGCTTCGGTCAGGAACCGGGGCTCCTCGCTGCGATGGGCTACGATACGATCCGGATAGTCAAGCAGATTTTAGAGGATAACTCAGGGCAGATAAAGACACGCTCAGATTTTGCCGCTGCGTTAGCTGAGGCAAGAACCTTTGGGAGCGTGACAGGGGTCATGTCATTTGATGAGCAGAGAAGGGCAAAGAGGAATCCTCTTCTTCTGACTGTGAGCGGGGGGCATTTCCTGCCCATGCCTTAATCTCCTTGGTATTAAAGGTATAGGGGTGTCCCCTTGCCTCCATCCATATACTCATCGCGGGCAAAATATCCCTTTTTAACCTTCCCCTGTTTCCGATAAAGTTATCATCGACAATGAAGATATCCCCTTTCCATCCTTGACAGTAGAGGGCTTCTACTTCGGCGACGATTTGTGCTTTGCCCTTGGTGCGCACCTTTTCTTTATTTGGGGATGTTCAGCCCTGCTAGCCATGAAGAGGAGAAGCGTATAGTCCCCAGATTCTCTTCAGGTTTTTGAATCCTTCTTATATGCCATCATGAAAAAGGAGCAGTCCATGATGAAATCAACGGCTGCCCCTTTTTTTGTTTAGATGTTGGCGAGCTAGACTAGTTTTACATTTACTGCAGCAGGGCCTTTATTCCCTTGCTCTATGTCAAAGGCAACTCGGTCGCCTTCATTGAGAGACTTGAAGCCGGTTGCATCGATCCCCGAATGGTGAACGAATACATCACCACCGTCTTCTTGCTCAATAAAGCCATAGCCTCTGCGGTCATTAAACCATTTTACGATTCCACTGGTCATGGTGGCATCCTCCTTCCTCCTGAATTTTCATGGTTCCACACGTGAGGTTGCCCCTTTCACCAAATGGATCTTTCCTCAGAACGAAACCCGCCCGCCAACAAAGGCGAACCTTTATGATTGAATCTATTATAATCTCTTTTTTTCTAATCAAGGTATGTAATGCCGAACGGTCTGGGCTTGCCTTTTACGTCCCACAGGGATATATAATAATTTATTAATTTTTAATTGTACCGCTTCCACAATACAGTAAATTAACGTGTAGATTTTCTCAATGGACAATAAACAATCATATAAAGCATTTGAACAAACAGTAAAGGCATTAGGATACGATACATGGAAGGTACAAGCCTTTATAGACACCTTTGACAACATCTTGGGTTCGGTTCGGGAACCATTAGTGGTGCTTGATTCTGATTTGAGGGTGGTAAAGGCCAACCATTCCTTTTACCGGACCTTCAAGGTTGAACCGGAGGGAACAGAGGGGATATTGATCTATGATCTCGGCAACCGGCAATGGAATATCCCAAAGCTTAGAGAATTACTTGAAGATATCCTTCCTCAAAATTCCACATTTAATGACTTTGAGGTTGAACATACCTTTGAGACCATAGGCCGCAAGATAATGCATTTGAACGCCAGACGGATTTACAGAGAGTCGAAGCAAACCCAGATGATCCTCCTGGCCATCGAGGATGTGACCGAGCGTGAATATTCTAAAAGACATCTTGAGGAACTTGTTGAAAAGCGAACGGCTGAAATCAGGTTAGCACGGGAAGAGGCGGAACAAGGCAAACACATCGCTGAAGCCGCACTTCTCGAAATAAAGAAGTTAAAAGAGCAGCTTGAAGCTGAGAGAGCGTATCTCCAGGAAGAAATCAAGCTGGAATACAACCATGAGAACATTATTGGTGAGAGTGATGGGATCAAGTACGTGCTCTATAAGGTTGAACAAATTGCCGGCAGCGATACCATCGTCCTGGTTCTTGGTGAGACTGGAACCGGCAAAGAGCTGGTAGCCCGAGCTATCCACGGCTTGAGCTTGCGCAACAAGCGAGCCCTGGTGAAAGTGAATTGCGCAACACTGCCTTCAAACCTGATCGAAAGTGAGCTATTCGGTCATGAAAAAGGAGCTTTCACCGGTGCTCATTCCAGGCACCTGGGGAGATTCGAGGTCGCAGACGGCGCCACCCTTTTTCTGGATGAGATTGGTGAGCTACCGCTGGAACTGCAACCCAAACTGCTCAGAGTGATCCAGGATGGTGAGTTTGAGCGGTTGGGAAGCTCCCATACGATCAAGGTCGATGTGCGGATTATTGCGGCCACAAATCGCAATCTGGAGGAGGAAGTCCGCAGGGGACGTTTCCGTGACGATCTCTGGTACCGTTTACATATTTTCCCTATTACCATGCCGCCGCTTCGGGATCGGTTGGATGACATTCCGCTTCTTGTGGACTTTTACGTCAAAAAGATCTCCAAGCGAATGGGTAAGTCCATTGAGATCATCCCGACGGGAGTCATGAATGCCTTGCAGAATTATAACTGGCCCGGCAATGTCCGGGAACTGGAAAACATCCTCGAGCGTGCAGTGATCAACTCCTCGGGACCCAAACTGCACCTGATGGATGAACTGAGAAAACCTCGTAAGGATTTAACGACAGCCCACAAAACGCTGGACGAGGTTGAGCGCGACCATATTGTGCGAATCCTCGAGCAAACTCACTGGAAAGTCAGCGGAAAAAACGGGGCTGCAGAGTTCCTTGGGCTCGATCGCAGCACATTGCGCGCCCGCATGCGAAAACTCGGCATCCTCAAGCCGTAAGGCCTGGAAATTCTGTTTTTCATCCGAACCTAAAAGATACCAAAGTCGTGGTCATATATGACCATGTGCTATATATGACCACTATTTCGCGTCAACCCGGCCCTCCTCCACCAACCTTTCGAGTTTGAATATTAATTGATAAATCAATATGTTGGATCAAGTAAAGTTGCACTTACCCAGTCTGGCATGAAGTTTGGACATATAATAATACAATGTTTGATTTTTTTAGACGGCAGACAGGATGGAGAGATTTCTGAATTTGGGAATATACCGTGGCCTAAACCTTTGATGGGTCTTTTACTGAGAGGAGGGCTTTCGTGATTATCGTGAAGGTTACCATGGAGGCACTCATGGAAAAACGGACGGAGATGATGCAGACGCTTCTCTCAATCATTGAGCCGTCGGCAAGGGAGAAGGGTTGCCTGAGCTATGACATCTTTTGTGATCTGGAAGACAATTACGTTTTCAGCCTGATCGAGGAGTGGGAAACCCGTGAGGACCTGGACCGTCATATACGGTCTGAAATATTCAGTGTTTTGCTCGGAACAAAGAGCCTTTTAAGAAAACCTCTTGAAATGAAAATCTATACGGTCTCCCATTCGGAAGGGGCGGAGGTCGTCAATGCACTCAGGGGCAAGGGAACCCCTAACAAACTTCTAGCACGAAATAGGCAAGAATATGTGTGATATGCGAAAGGAGAGACGATGAAAATCCTGATGATTTACCCCAAATATCCCGATACCTTCTGGAGTCTCAAATACGCCCTAAAATTTATCTCCAA
>CAYPNL010000108.1:0-3021 GCA_964412045.1 uncultured Desulfobacteraceae bacterium | reverse complement strand
TCATCTCCTGAATAAGAATTCCTCTGGTAGCCTAATAGGCTTATTTACATAGAAGACCTATATAGATTGCTCAACGCCCGAATTCACCACCGCGTGCTTTCACGGGTCTGGCGGATTGGGTTGTTTTGTGCCGGGCTTGGCATGCGGTTGATATATGGTACCTCTTATATGACATATATATCAGGCAAAGTCCAGATCCATCCTTGTATCAACAGCTCTGAAGCACGTTATAGCAGATTGAAGTCTATCAAGAGTTTCAGGTGGAGTGAAAAAATATTTTTTCGCAAAAAAGGACTAGACATCCAATTCGGTTTTTGATAGCGTTGCATGGGGTTTTATCGATGGCGTTTATCGGCAAAGACAGAGAGAGAGGAAATGCCCATGCAACGGTTGAAAGAAAATATCGGATCAATACTGCAAAGCGGTCGAGAGATCAAAGGAGAAGAACTTGATGAGATTCAGGAGACCGTAAAGCTGTTTCCCTCCTTGAGCCGTTGCGAGCTAGCTCGAACCATATGCGAGCATTTGGGTTGGCTGACGGCATCAGGGAGCTACAAAACTGATGCGTGTCTGAAGTTGCTGGGACGTCTGGAAGCAACGGGGCATGTAACGCTGCCCGGGAAACGTGCGATTTCCCGGCCCAGACTCGCACCCATAGTGTTCACCTCCCGCACAGATCCAAGAGATGAGATATGTTGCACCATAAGGGATGTGGCTCCGGTGATAGCCACGGTAGTCAATGGCAAGGCGGAGACGGCTTTGTGGAATGAATACCTATCGCGTTATCACTACCTTGGCTATAAGAAGCCATTTGGTTGTTGGTTACGGTACTTCATTGACTCGCGCCGGGGGACTCTGGGTTGCTTGCTTTTTCAAGGTGCGGCCAAAGCCCTCAGGGCTCGTGATGAGTGGATCGGGTGGACAAAAAACCAGAGGCTGAGGAATCTTGGCTGGGTGATCAACAACAGTCGATTTCTCATTTTTCCGAAGATTGTTTCATGATACTTCACCTCGCTACCTTGTTGATATTATTGGAAAAGTCCTATCTGACCTTCACACCGTGAATACTGATCTCTCCGGTTTTGCCCTTCTCTTATCCTCTTGATAGCTATTTTCACCTCATCATTGTTAAGTTCCTGATCTGGGATTGCCCAAGGCGCATAGGGGACAACCTGTTCGGCCTTGATGAGCTTTGAGCTTATTAATTTCTTGACGCTCCAGGCACAGACCCCTAATCTTTCGGCTGCTTGTTCGAGCGTGATTAAATCAGTTTCTTCACTGCTGTTGTAGACCGGAATTCTATGATGGCTTCTCAAACTCCTAATACGATCAGCTGTCCAGTTATTACCAGCCCCTGTCTTTAGCTTGAGCTTATTCAAAACAGGAGCGATGGATTTATCGGGAAGTTGCCGGGCAAGTTGAGCCACCAGATCCACAATCGATTTGTCTGTGCAGTTGTTGCGCTCCCCAGTCCTGTTCTTCTTCACCTGCAAGTTCGTGTGTACGCCGCCTTCCCAATGAATATCTAAAACAACCACGTGTTTTTCTTCATCGATATCACAGACGATCTCTTTGATGACAGTCCTGATGATCCGTTTTCGCATTTCATTCGTTGTCGAAGGCATGTTCCACAGCTTTGGTAAGTCGTCTGATAGGCGCATTAACCCCTGCTTCTCTTCCTCACTGAGCGGTTGCTGTGGTACCCTTAGAGCGTTGAGTTTCCCCCTGATTGCTTCGACCCCCTCAAGGCACAAGTTCCATTTTTTCTCCAACTCCCGACACACCAGTCTGTTTTCCGGATCGGCTTTATTGTATTGCCTGTAAGCTCGCTCCGCTTCATACTCCGCATTTTCAAGTTCAAGCTCAATGAGCTTCCGTTGCTCTTCGATACCTCTGTTCAACTCCTCAATCGCCTTGAGAGAGGCATTTATGGCCAAGGGCTCAACCACCTCCAGAACCGCCTTATTGACCGCCTTGTCTACTCGTTCGCCTCCGAAAGCGATGCAATCATCTTCTCCCCGATGAATACGACCAGTGCTGCACAGATACCTGGGGACCATCTTTCTCCTTCCTCCGTAACTTACAGACAGTTTTCTGCCACAGCGCTTGCACCGCAAAAGACCAGCTAACAGGCCGTTTCCTTTTAAGACCGCTCCTAGGTGCATACCTGCCATCCGGGCATTGTTATCCTTGAGGATCCCTTGATTCCTCCCATATTCCTCCCAGCTTATATAGCCGGCATGATGGTCCTTTATCAGGGTCTTCCAATCTCGCACCTCTAATGCGTGGCCTTTGCTTTTTCGTATTTCCGTCCCCTCCACATGGGTTCTGCTCTCTCGTCTGCCATAGACATATGCGCCGGCATAAAAGGGATTCTTCAGCACATCGTAGATCGACCTGTACACGGGGCGCTTCCAGATAACCTCTGCACCATAGCGTCCATAGGTTATGGATGGAAAGGGGACTTGCTCCTGAATAAACCACAGAAATGTTTGCCTCACACTATGGCACCGCCTGAACTTCTCAAAAACCTGTTCAATGCTCTTCTGGATTCTCAGATCAGGGTCCTTCTCTATCTTATCCCCATCGGTCTTGACTAGACCCACAGGCAGCCGATAGATCAACTCTCCTCTCTTGGCCTTGTTCTCCGCCCCCTGATGCAGTCTGCTTTTGATCAGGTTCAGTTCCACTTCGCTCATCGTCCCTTTGAGCCCCAGCACCATTCGGTCGTTGGGGTTACCTGGATGATAAATCCCCTCTTGATCGGCAATAAGGGTATCAAATAGCGCACACAAGTCAAGCAGATGGTACCACTCCCGGTTGTTCCTTGCAAATCTGGATACCTCCAAACCAAAGACAATCCCAACACGGTTCAGGCTCACTTCCGCCACCAGTTTCTTGAAGCCACTCCTCTCAGTTCCTACGCCCCCTGAAAGTCCCAGGTCTTCATCAATTACTTGCACATCCTTGAACCCCAGGGCGCGGGCCTTATCCACCAGTTGATATTCCCGCCTTTGACTT
>CAYPNL010000107.1:0-2509 GCA_964412045.1 uncultured Desulfobacteraceae bacterium | reverse complement strand
GTGACGGCCTTTACCTTGTTACCAAGGACCTCAGAAGCTATATGAAGCACTAGTGCGCTGTCCACTCCGCCTGAGAAGCTCACCAGAACAGATCCCATGTGAGCCAGGATTTCTTTCAATGTTTCGGTTTTTGGATGTTTTACCTCGATCATCTCTCAATAGGTGCTGAACAGGAACAAAAAGACCTCGAAAAACAGGAAGACTTTTCACATGTCATTAAGGAGGTGCTGTGGGTGGCTGAGGAAGAATTGGCCGGTTTGGATCCACTGCTTAAGGATTTCCGCAATCTCCTTGGCCCGCGGGTAGGAGGATATGGGGACAGCCTGGACAGACTGACCATTGAGCTCTATGGACCCGCTTTTGAGCTCAGCATAGCTTACCTTGCCAAGGCTTTTTGCCCTTCCGTGGGGATAATGTTTCCCGTAGTCAATAATCTGGGTAAATATCTCCTCATCGGAAACTCCGGTATACCTCGCCATATCCTCGTTAAGGATTGGGATGGGTACACCTATGCCCACGGCCAAGGAACATCCATATCCAAGGATGCTCACGCCCACTAGCCAGCGTGGCAGCATGTCCTTTAGGTTTCCCGTCACCATGAGTGTGGCACCTGGTTCGTACGGCACCCCGTTATCTTCCCTCTGAACCGATAGATTGCATTGGGTCCCGGCCCAGGTAATGTATCCCTGGGCCCCTCCAAGAAAGATCCTTGTCCCTAGACCTATAGTCAGGCAATAGGGGTCATTCAAGAGGGGGCTTAGCTGGCCCGAGGTAGCGTAGTTGGCATTGCCGGCCCTGGGCCTCAAGACGCCCATGTATGTGTAGATGGTATCATCCTTCATGTTAACCGCGCAGTTGTAATTCTGGTATGCGTTCCTTGGATTCACCAGCACAGCATACGGCAGATCCTTGAGCCGCACCTGTTTTTTTAGTTCCTTCCTCGGGTAACAATCGGTGGTGTAAGAGGTGGCGATCAATTCCACTGTGCTGCCACTCACCAGATCATGGATAACGTGCCCGCCTCCATATTTGAACTGGCCAGGATGGACCTTATTCAATGGATCATCCAGGGCTGGTTCGGCAGCGCCAAGAAATATATCCACGGCGGCAAGCCCTGCATGCGCCGGGATCCCATTGATGGTAACCTGGTTTGCCCGTATGGGTGGTTTGCTCTGGCCGAAATTGAGAAAGGCCCCTGAGGAGCACATGGGGGAAAAGGTTCCAGTCGTCACGACATCGACCTTCCTGGCGGCCTTGTGGGCACCCTCCTGCCTGACGATATCCACCATCTCCTCGGCGGTAACCACGACTACCGTACCGTTCCTTATCCTCTTGTTGATATCCTCGATTGTCCTTTGTGCTGTTTGCCGTGCCATCGTAGAATCCTAAAAATCAGGGCACACTATAGAGAAATTGTCAGCCCTTTACAAGAAAAAGTTGCTCTCTGTTGTTCATAGACCTGATGTCTTTTCATAAAAAGGTATTCTTGACTTTATGATTCACTTTGACGAAAATAGGCATGGTATTTGAAAGTTGGGTTGAGCGGTATACTGTTCAAGGTTCAAGGTTCAGAGGTTCAAGGTTCAGGGGTTCAGGGTTCAGGGTTCAAGGTTCAGGGGCATTGTAACGGTGAATTCCGATAGGATTGATTGCCTGGTGAGGTGATATGCCGCGTGAGAAGAGGGTTGTGAGGAGAACCGAAGGCATTCGGATAGGAAACATGATGGTGGGAGGAAATAGCTCTTTATTCCTGATCTCTGGTCCGTGTGTAATAGAGAGCAGGGAGATAACCCTGGATATCGCGAGATTTCTCAAGGGATTAGCGCAGAGGCTGGACATACCCGTTATCTTCAAGAGCTCGTATGATAAGGCGAATCGTACATCGATTGAATCCTACAGGGGTCCAGGCATAATCAAGGGATTGGAGATCCTCAAGGAGGTTAAGGAAACTGTTGGTTTGCCGGTTTTATCGGATGTTCACCGGGTGAGCGAGGTTGAGAAGGCAGCGGAGATCCTCGATGTGATCCAGATCCCGGCATTCTTATCCCGTCAGACGGACCTCATCATAGAGGCTGCCAGAACCAAGCTGCCGGTCAATATAAAGAAGGGGCAATTTCTCTCGCCGTGGGACATGGAACATGTGCTCCTAAAGGCTGCTTCGGTAGGTAATAGCAGTCTTTTACTGACTGAGAGAGGGACCTCTTTTGGCTACAACAACCTCGTTGTGGACATGAGGTCCTTGTCCGTGATGAAGGGTTTTGGGTATCCTGTGGTATTTGATGCCACCCACAGCGTTCAGTTGCCGGGGGGAAGGGGCAGGTCATCAGGCGGACAGCGTGAATTTGTGGGCCCGCTTTCAAAGGCCGCAGTTGCCGCAGGCGCCGACGGCGTTTTTTTAGAGATACATCCTGATCCCGGCTCAGCCCTTTCAGATGGCCCGAATTCCCTTCCCGTTGATCAGGTTGAGCCGCTCGTGATTATGCTCAAGGAGATCCATCGGATAGTGGGG
>CAYPNL010000106.1:0-5452 GCA_964412045.1 uncultured Desulfobacteraceae bacterium | reverse complement strand
CATTGTCTTCTAGGGACTTTGTCCGTGTGCGCTCGTTTGAAGCGGCCTCCCGACTCGTCTTTATTGGGGTATGATGGGAAAAAAGACACCTCCATGCCCGTTCACCAGGTAGTTTCAAAAGGCTAAAGTGTTACGGTAGTACTAGTTTCCCGGTTTCTCAGGAGCATGATCGCGGCGCCCTCCCAACAAGAATGTCTTACAATCATCAATAACCTGGATAAGGGCGGGGAAGAAAACAAGGGTCCCAATAGCTCCCGTTATAAGTCCAAAGGCTATGGTTATGGCCATGGGAATAAAAAACTGTGCCTGTATGCTGGTCTCAAGAAGCATGGGCAGCAGGCCTGCCACCGTGGTGACTGTAGTCATAACAATAGGGCGAAATCGACGCTTTACGGCGAGCACGAGTGAGGCGCTGATTTCTCCGGTCTCAGCGAGACTGGACTTAAAGAAATCCATCAGGATGATAGCATTATTGATGACAACGCCGCTCAGGGCAATGCCTGCCATCACGCTCAGCATGATGAGTTTGTAGCCCATGAGGATGTGTCCCCAGATCATCCCGACAAGACCGATGGGTATGATTGAAAAAACAAGAAGGGGCGATGTCCAGCTATCCATGACGAGGGCAAGAACGCAGAATATGATTAAAAGCCCGATAAGGGCTCCAAACTTTAGTCCTTTAAAGGTTTCCTCTTGTGTTGCCCGCTGGCCTTCGAGCCGAATAGTTACGCCGGGGAATGTGGTCGGGAGTTGATTGAGCAGGATGGGTTGCAGGCTCTCGATTACCTTCCCCGCTGTTGTCACATTCTCGTCGATCTCGGCAGTGACGGCAACAGCCCTCCTTCGATCCAGGTGTTTGAGTTCAGCCCATCCCCTGATCTGTTCTATACGGGCCACGCTGAGCAAGGGAACACGCATGGGAACGCCCCCGGGTGATTGAATGAGAACAGTCAGGTGCTTCAAATCCTCCAATCTGTATCTCTGGTCTCTCGGAAAAAGAGCCCGGACCTTGACATCATCGCCTCCTTCCTGAAAGCTTTGGACGATTGCGCCGAAAAAGGCATTCCGTACCTGCTGGGCGAGCGATGCCGAGCTAAGGCCGAGTCGTTGTCCTTCCTGGTTAACCGATAGAGAGATCTCGTTCTTTCCAGGCCTGAGATCTGTCTCGATATTAGAGACGCCGGGTACCGTCGCGATATGGCCCATCAAGAACGTGCTGGCCGCATCGAGGTTTTCCCATGTATTGCCCGCGAGCCGGATATCAAATTCTTTTCCACCTACGCCCCGTTCAATCCTCGAAAAGATGAGTGAGGTAATGCCGGGCAGGGGTTTTGTATTTTTTCGCCAGACCGATATGACCTCATCGCTCGTTACGCTCCTGAGTTCTGCGTCTCTCAACTCAACCTGAACCTGAGCAAGGTGTCCTCCTCGATCCGAATCAACAGAGGTCTCCCCAAGCCGCACGAGAAAGCGCTCTATGAGAGGCTCTCTTCCGCTCGGATCTCCCAGTTTTTGCTCCACCCTTTTCAGGGCATTTTCAAGTTCGGAAACCATTGCCAGGGTGCGATCGGATCGTGTTCCTATGGGATATCGCACCCTAGCGACAATACTATTGGTATCGGGCATGGGGAAAAAGGTGAAAAGGAGACGCCCCCCGGCCGGCATCCCGAAACTCACAAGGGCTACAGCAATCGAGGCTCCGATGATCCAATAGCGCGCCTTTAGAGAAAAAACTGACAGAGGCCCCACCACTTTTTCGATAAAGATATCAACACCGGATTCGATCTTAGCTCGCAAGGGAAAGCCCCTTTTTTCCGCAGCATGCCCCCGTTTTAGGCCATGTTCTATGTGTTTGGGCAGGGAGAAGAAGGATTCGACGAGGCTGACGAACAATGCTACGATGACCACCCAGGGCAGGGCGCCTATGGTTCTTCCCATTGCACCGGTTACGAACATGAGAGGGACAAAGGCGCCAATCGTAGTCAGGGTTGATGCGAAAATAGGCCAGAATACGCTGGTTGCGCCTCCATAGGCTGCTTCATAGCTTCCTTCACCCATCGTAAACCGGGTGTAAATATTCTCAGAAACCACCACGGCATCGTCAACGATCATCCCAAGAACAAGGATCAGCCCAAACATGGTCATCATATTCAGGGTAATTCCCGAGATGTACATCACAAAGATCGTCCCTAGAAAGGAGACCGGTATGCCCCAGGCCACCCAGAAAGCGGTTTTGATTTCCGTAAAGAACCAGAGGACTAAAAAGACAAGAACAAGCCCCATGATCCCGTTATCCGCAAGGATGGTAAGGCGGTCTTTGATTTTGAGAGACTGATCTACGAAGATATCCACGCCTATTCCCGATGGAAGGCCCTTACGAAAAACCTCAAGATACCCCCTGACCGCATCCGCTAAGGCTATCGTGTCCTGTGTCTCGGTCTTGTCCACCTGAACTATGACAGCCCTTTGCCCGTTGTAGCGGGCCCCGATTTCAACATCCTCCCACCCCCGATGGATTTCTGCCAGGATGCCGAGCGTGATTTCCCTGCCTTCCGGGCCCCGGCTTAGGGGAATCTTCAGAAAATCCCTGGGATCCCTTTTTTGTTCACGGATCCTTAAAAGGAAGTCACCTCGCTCTCCATGGATGGTGCCCAAGGGAAGATCAAGACTGGCTGCCTTGACTGCCTCGGCCACCTGGCCGATGGTGATGCCGTATTCTCTCAGACGGGCTTCGGGTATGGATATGAGGATTTCAGGGGAACGGACGGATTCGAGTGCAGCCTCCGTTGCTATTCGATTGATGATCAGCTCATCTTTCAACAGCTCGGCATAGTGTTTCAGCGCCCCCTCAGGTGCACGGCCATAGACAATAAGGGTCGCGACCGGATCCTTTCGTTTTACTTCACTGACAATGATATCTTCCACGCCTTCAGGAAAATTCTTAATCTTATCGATGCGATCTCTCAGGTCGATGAGGGCTGAATCAATATCGGTCCCCTCCCTAAGCTCTATGGTGACTGAGGCAAGCCCCTCACCGGCGCTCCCTGAAATGGATTTGAATCCCTCGATCCCTATGCATTGTTCTTCAATCGGCCTCAACACCGCCTGTTCCACCTCAACAGGTGAAGCGCCCTCATATCGGGCAGAGACCTTGAGCATATCAAGATCCGAGGAGGAAAAAGACTCCCTTCTGATCTGTGCCGCGGCCAAAACGCCGAGGCCCACGATAAGGAGCATGACGACATTGGCTCCGGTCCTGCTTTTCAGAAAAAACGAGATTAATTTCATGATGTATCAGCTTCCTTTTCCCATATCCGTACGGGACTTCCTTCGAATGCCCCGGGTATGTCATTGAGAACCACCTTTGAACCGGAGGGCATAGCCGGGGTAACCGGAAGGATCGCATCCGTTCCCAGGACCACGATAGGCTCAACAACAACCTTGCGGAGCTTGCCGTCTTTAACCAGATAAAGGCTGTTATCCGTGTTCATGGCTTTTGCAGGAGCCACAAGGATGTTTTCATAGCGCCTTCCGTGAATAGCAACCCTTACAAAGGTACCGGAAAGCAACCCCCTTCCTGTATTGTCCCTCTTCTTCTCATACGGTCCCGGCATTTCAATAATCGCTGTTAGCGATCTTGTCGTCTCTTCTAGTTGAGCCCCGATACGGCTGAGGCGACCGATTATTGTGTGTTCTTGACCCAACGCGGTCCAATGGATATCCGCCCTCAATGTAACCTGCTCCCAGGGCGGAATATTTCTATCCAGCTTGTCATAATCATACAGGGCTGCTATATGGCGTGTCTCTATGGGGATTGCCGCTTCGATAGGGGAATCGACCGGATATATCCTGGCCAAAAGTGTATTAGGCTGTATCACCTGATATATCCCGGCCCTGACAGTTTCAATCCGGCACCGGTATGGGGCCCGGATAAGGGTCTTTGAGAGGTGAATCCTCTTGGCCTTGAGCATTGCAAAAGCAGCCTGGCGGTTGGCTTTGAGTGCAGCCAGTCTTTGATCCGCCTGGGCAATGGTAGCCTGGCGTTTCTCCACGGCGAGGAGTCGTTCGTTCCTGCGAGTCTCTGCAGCCTGGACCTGCTGCTCGGAAACAAGCTTTTTTTCGTAGATGTTGATAAGACGTTCATGATCTTTTTTCGCCACCTCGAATACCTGCTTTTCAATTTCGAGAAGTCGAATATCGTTTTCCTGTTGGACCTTGACCTCGGCACGTTGCGCATCTATGGAAGCTATCTGGGCCGTGAGTTGTTCAATCTCGGCAGAGATCGATGAATCATCGATGCGAAACAGCAACGCATCCTTTTCGACGAGATTCCCCTCAGCAGCATTCGCCCCTATTTCCACGATCATCCCGGGAACCTCTGAGAGCACATCAAGCCGCTCTGAGGGGCGAACAGTTCCATAGCCATGAATCACAGCATCATAGCTTTGTGCCTTCAGTGTTGTCACTTCAGCTGTCGGAAGAAGTTCCGGCGGCCTCTTTTTTTCCTGAACGGGCGGGGTTGAAATAAGGTAATAGAACAGCCCTGCCCCGACTGCTATGCCGATAACGATGCCCAAGGCATTCAGTATCTTCACCCTCATTGCTCTATCCTCCCGGTCATGCATCAATGATAAGACATGATTTCATAGTATGTGTGAAGGATCGATCCATTTCATGTCATTGCAATACAAATCGTGTACAAGGAGGCTTCCGGCAGCCTCGTTCATTTTTGTATCTGATCCAACCGCCTCTGGCAAGATATGGATGAATGAGCTATGGCTTGCCCAATTCATCTAGTAGCTGGATAACCCTTAAGGACTCGCCTACCCCGGTTGTGCCCCTCATGCTCACGGCCACTGAGATAGTTTCTAAGATTTCATCTTTCGTGGCTCCATTTTTCAGGGCATACATGGTTTGGGACAATATGCAATTCCGACACCCAGCCCCGAGTGCTAGAGCTAAGGACATTAACCGCTTGATCTTACAACTAAGGGCGCCATCTTTATATACCTCAGCCGTTAGCTCTTTAACAGCTCGGGTCACATCAGGGAGCAATTGGGCAAACGTATCCAGGTGCTTCGCACGATTTTTATTAAGCTCTAATTGACGTTCCGCCATGATAGGCTCCTTTCTTCATGATAGTGTGTTCAACAGTATTTATCCATACATCTCCTGATTTTCAGGTAAGATTACGGAATTAAATGTGAAAGAGCAAGAATTTATGAGCTGACCGAGGTCCTCTCCCAGGTAGCAGTGTCTCTTATTGGGCCTTGGATTACATACTTATTGAAATAAGGTAACACGTTAGCCCTTTGAAACTACCTGGTAAATGGGCATAGGGGTGTCTTTTCACTTACCATGCCCTTCAACAGGGGGCCTCAGCGTGCCCTGATACATCAGGGCACACGCGCAACGCGGATCTGACTCTTGTATGCCATGGCGGTCGGTGCCC
>CAYPNL010000105.1:0-7435 GCA_964412045.1 uncultured Desulfobacteraceae bacterium | reverse complement strand
TCCAAGATCACGGGATTTATGGCCCAAGAGAAATACAGCCTTGGGGTACCCGTGCCCGATACGGAGTGCAGGGTGGTAGATCCGGAAACGCTCGAGGATGTCCCGGTTGGGGAGAAGGGAGAGGTCATCGTCAGGGGCCCGCAGGTTATGAAGGGGTACTGGCCGGAGCCCGGTTCAGGATTGGATGACGGGGGATGGCTGCACACCGGGGACATAGGGAGTATGGACGAGGACGGCTACTTCTATATCCACGACAGGGTCAAGGATATGATCAATATCTCGGGGATGAAGGTCTACTCCACCACCGTGGACGAGGCCCTGTTCAGGCACCCCGGTGTGCTCATGGCCGTCGCCATCGGGATTCCGGATCCCTCAAGGCCCGGAAGCGAACGGATCATGGCCCTGGTACGGCTCAAAGACACGTATAAGGGTAGGGTAGCCCCAGAGGAGATCATTGCCGTGTGCAGGGAGCATCTTCCTCCTTATGCCATCCCCAAGATCGTAGAGTTCAGGGATGACCTCCCTCTCACCGTCACTGAGAAGCTGTGGAAAAAGGAGGTGCGGGATGAGGTCATTGCCGCGATGAAGGCAAGGAGCGAGATAAGAGATTAGTATAGAGACATAGCAGAAAAGGAAGGAGTGAGAGATGGCGGTCTATCAATACTGCACGCCCGAGTGGCTCGAGGAGCTCGAGAAGGCATACCGGGCCAATCCCACGTATGAAGAAAAGTTCAGAAAAATGACGCTCGTCCTCTGTTTTCGGGTTTTGGCCGAGCCCTCATGGGGGATAGACAAAGACATCATTTTCGGGACCGGCCTGGATGAGGGAAGGCTCACGGGGCTCAGATTCTTCAGCGAAGAGGAGGCTGCAAGGGATGCCACCTTTATCCTTGCGGCAACCCCTCAGAACTGGAAGAGGCTGCTCAGAAAAGAGGCCAAATTCGTAACGGAGTTCATGCTGGGAAAGATCAAGCTGGATCAAGGGAGCAAGATCACCATACTCAAGCTCGCGCCCCTCTCAGATAAGCTCATGGATTTCATGACCGTCCACGAGATCCGGTTTCCCGATGAGATGCCGCCCGATGAGCTCGAGAAGTACCGATCGCGCATGGGACACTTCAGGGCAGAGCTCGGCGTCTGAGCGCAGGCAAGAGAAAGAAAAGGCGGCCTTATAGCCTAGAGAGGCTCCGCCCCAAATCGATTACCATTAAACGGCACGTATTTCCCCGCAAAGTCGCAAAGAGCGCAGAGATGATTCATTTTTTCTTTGCCGCTGACCCCAGTTAAATAGGCTACCGCATTTAACGGGGCAGGGAGGACGACAAAGAAAAATGTACATGCCCTTGAAATCTTGGCTCATATAGACGGCTAGAGGCCGGCCGCTTCTGCTGTCACCACTGCCGAGCACCCGGCCGGGTCGCTGATCCCGATCGGCTGGACCTCGATGACCTTCATGGTTTTCCATGTGCCCTGTTGGTAGCGCCACAGAAAGGCCAGACCCAGGGCGCAGACGTAAAGCGTGGCCAGAGTCCAGGCCACGTAAAGACCCCCGCCGAGAACCTCCACAGCCACATAGATCGGCACCATCATCACCCCTATGGACAGGGCACCGATGGTCCACATGATAAACCTGGTGTCGCCGGCGCCCTTGATCGCACCTGAGAACACGAGGTTCAGGGCATCGAAGAAGCAGAATACGGCCACAAATCGAAGCAGGACGATACCCAGATCCGTTATCTGAGCATACTCGGACGGGGTGTGGTGATGCGCCTTGAACAGATGAAGGAGCGGCTCAGGCGTAACGATAAAGGCTGCTGCCACGACTATCATGTAGGCCATGGTAATGTGGAGCGTGCTGGTGGTCGAATAGGCGCCTTGCTCCGGCATGCCCCGGCCTATGGCCTGACCAACGAGCGTAGCGTTGCCTATATGAAAGCCGATCATGGGCATAAAGGAGAGCGACTCAATGGAGAGCACGATATTGGATGCGGCCAGCTCTATATCTCCCACACGGCCCAATATCTGTATGAAGAAGGTAAACCCGAAGATCTCCAGGAAGAACTGAATCCCGCTGGGAAGCCCGTAATGCATCAATCTTCCAAAGAGCTCTCCATCGAAGGCCTTACAGTTCCAGGTCCCGAACCTTCTCCGATTGGCAGGACTGAAGGTGAGTATGACCAGGATAGCCACAATAACGGCTGAGGCAGTCACTGTGGCGATTGCAGCGCCTGCGATCCCCAACTCCGGAAACGGACCTATACCATTAATCAGACAGTAGTCCAACGGTATATTCACAGCCGCCCCTGCCATGTGGACCAACATCACCATCCAGGTAAGGCCTCTGCCCGTATAGAAGCTGGCCAATGCCGAGCCGAGCACTACCAGTCCTGCACCCAGGGTAAGTATGTTGAAATAGGTCACCTCCAGAGCCTGTATGTGGAGTGAGTGGCCGATGAGCTCAAACAGCGTTCCGGAGATGAAGTAAAGCGATGCCAGCACGCAAGAGGATCCCAGGGAAAAGTAGATCCCTTGCCACAGAGAGGCCCCGACCCGGTTGTATGCATAGGCCCCTACATACTGGGCCACAAAGGCGTTGGTATAGCTGGCAACCCCCATGAAAAAGGCAATACAGGTAAAAGAAGCGATCCCGGCCGGCAGGGCCGCTGAAATGGCATCGACTGAGTAGTTTGCCAGAAATATCCTATCGGTGAACTGCATCAGGGTGATCGAGCCCATGGAGGCCACCAGCGGCAGGCTAATGGCCAGGACATCCCTGTATCCGTTCTGCTTTGACCATCGCTCAATCATGATCTCGTGGACCTTGTTCCCTTGTCTCTTGTTATCCACCTTTTCCAGGTTCCCATTCTTTCATTTCTCTCAGAAAGCCGCGTCATCCGGGAGTGGTCAGAGCTGTTGGCTCTGCCGATCATGGTTCTTTTTTAAGCATGGAGTAATGGAGAATTGGATGATTGGCGTATTGCAATACCGTAGCTGATATTTTCCAAAGAATCTTCATTGAAGATTGTGTTGATGCGGCTGTTCTGACTTTCAAAATCCTTCCTCCAATTCTATCCTATTACTCCATTCATCCAGTACTCCATGCCATCTTCCTTGGCCTCCAAACAGAGCCGCATTCTCTGGGTATGGATTCTATACTATCCTTGTTACCCCTGGGGTTTTCGGGGCAGCTGAGACATGATATACTCTGCCATGGCCGTGATAGTGAGCGAGGGGTTCACGCCGAGGTTCACCGGAACATTGGAGCCGTCCACCACGTAGAGATTGGGATACCCGTGGACCTCGCCGTTGAATCCCACCACCCCTTTATCCGGGGTTTCTCCCATCACCGCACCTCCTAGGATGTGTGCGGTAATCGGTACATCGAAGACCACCTCCGGCCAGGAACTCATGGGCTGGCCATTGATTCTTTTGGCCATGCGCCTCGCAATCTTGTTAGCCACAGGAATATAAGAAGGGATCTTCTTGGCCCCGGGCGCGAGCCTTGAGTTCATGCTCCTCCTGCCCAGGCGCCACCAGCGCCTCCTGTAGCCCAGGCGCAGGTAGCTCTCTATGGTTTGCATCACCAGGAGTATTGGTGTTCGTGCTGCCCAACCGAAGGGCGACAGGGATTTCAGGAACTCCCACGGATGGATGAGTGCATTACCGAGGAATCGCAGCCAGCGAGGGATGCGGCTTCCTCCATCGATGAGTAAGGTAGCCAGAAATGCCAGCACATCGGAGCCCTTGTTAAACCGCACTATCTCAACGAGGGTGCTCTCATCCGGATAGATGCCCGAGGTAATCGAGATCTGATCGGAATAGTCGGCATTTCTATCCCTGGCGGTAGCTCCCACCAGGGTCTCGGAGTTGGTGCGGACATAGTTCCCCAGTTGATCGGAAAGCTGAGGGAGCATTCCCTCTGCCTTGCATCTGAGGAGCAGCTTCACCGAGCCCATCACCCCTCCGCTGACAACCACGCCCTGTGCCCGGTAGATCCTCTTGCTGTGGAGAACCCCAATGGATTTCCGGGCGAGCACCTCGTATCCCCTTTCGAGAGGCCGGATGCCCGTGACCTCGGTTTCCGGAATAATTTCGATGCCATACTTGTGTTCAGCGAGATACAGGTAGTTCTTGTCCAAGGTATTTTTAGCTCCTACCCTGCATCCCACGATACACGCCCCGCAGAAGGTGCAGCCCGTCCTTTCCGGCCCCTCTCCATTGAAGTAGGGGTCGGGGACGGTCTTATTGGGCTCACCGAAGAACACGCCCACATCATTGATGTGGAAGGTATCCTTTCCCCGGATCTCCCTGCCGATCTCAGCGAGGATCTCGTCCGCCTTACCCACCCGGGGGCTTGGATTTGCCCCAAGCATGCCTTTGCCAACCGCGTAGAAGGGCGCCAATCTCGCCTTCCAGTCGCCGGGGCCCCACTCGGGCTTTTCGAATACTTCATTAGGCGGCACCAGGAGCTGATTGCAGTAATTAAGGCTTCCTCCCCCCACGCCCGCGCCGTGAAGGACGAACACGTGTTTGAGGAAGGTGAGGGCGAAGATGCCGTAGAGCCCGAGCTGCGGAATCCACAAGCTTTTTCGAAGGTTCCAGTTGGTGCGGGGGAAATCCTCGGTACTATAGCGCCTGCCCTTCTCCAGCACTGCCACCCTGTAACCCTTCTCGCCGAGCCGCAGGGCCGATACGCTCCCGCCGAACCCGGATCCTATGATTATATAGTCGTAGTCAAAGTGTTCATCTGGTCCCATGGTGCCCTCCCGGCGAGGCTTCAGACAAAAACTTCGGTATACTCAACATGCTCTGTACGAAATGCAACCACATTATATGCCATGTTGCAATCATATCATGGCGAGGAGTGAAGCGACGCACCAATCTATCCTATTGAGCCTGCTTCACATTCGTTCGCAATGGCTTTCATTTACAGTAGCGGTTTGAATGCAATTTGTTATGAGATAGCAGTCCAACAGCTGATCAATCATAGTTGCTTCATGGGAGCATAGTCAAGACGGAATGGTTTTTCCATGGATCCCGGCATAGATGGAGTAGTGGAGTCTTGGAGCAGTAGAGTGATGGAGAAGTCGAGGACTGGGGTATGAGGGCAATTGCTGGGAATTGAGGGAATGGGTTTGGAAGGTTGGGAGTAGGCATCAACACTGTCTCCCTTGTACCTTTTATGGATGACATCTGCTACAAAGGATTCCAATACTCCAGTCCTCCATTACTCCGGGTGAAGGAAGGAACCGTGACCGGCAGAATGCTGGTATCTGACCGCACCGGATGAGGTGATCTTCTGTGGCGGAATAAATTTACCTATCTGATATCCGTAGGTTTTTGTACAAAGATTTCTTGATTTACGGGGATTGTTGAACTATAGTTCGCACGGTTTCGGGAATAATGAATGAGAGATTGCATCATAGTACCGACGTAGGATTCCGAAGGGTAGGGGATCTATGACAAAAGGAACCTTCAAAAAGATAGGGAAATCCAGGCAAAGGATGTATGGCCCCCGCGGGATTCTTGCGTGCGGATATCTGCCTGGAGAGCAATCCTCGCTGCTGTGTCTCTTGGAGCAGAACGGATTCAGGGACATGCCGGTGATCTTCGCCACCGATGACGACTCAGCCAAGACCCTCAAGGAATTATTGGCTTCAGATGATAAGACAGGCCTTGGAGAGAGATCCGGGATGAGAAGAGCCATCATCATGTCCGGATTCACCCAGAAGGAGCTCTATCGATTGATGGCAATTTACCGCCTCTCTGAATTCCCCGCCCCCCTCTGGGCATCCCTTACCACCATCTCGGAAACCTGGCCCATATCTCGTCTGCTGGAGGAACTAGCCGCCGAATCCGAGGCCCTGAAGAAGCGAAAGGAAGGGGTAAAGGGTTATGTTCATACATGAAAAGGGGTATTCGTTTTAGGATTTGTATTCATTCTCCTTTTTTGCAGTCCACCGCCTTTGTTTCAGCCGCTGGCGACCCAGCAACATATGCCCCATATAGAGAGCTTTTGGCGGCAACAGGTGATTGAAAGAACTGAAAGTCTAAACCGATGATGGCGGAGAGACTCGTTTTGCTTACTTTTTGCTGTCTTCGGCCAAGATGAAATTCGGGTCCGCATGGGCAGGGTTCGGGTATAAGTAGAAGCCTTTATTTGTCTTAAAACCCACGTGCCCCCTGTCCACGTACTGCTTCAGGAAGTCGGCGTTGGCCTGGGCCTGGACATCCCCTGTCTTTTTGGCCCAGTAATCGGTGATGGTCCACACAGTGGAAAGCCCCACCTGATCCATGATCCCAAAGGGCCCCACGGCCATGTGCATGACCCCCATCCATGACCGGTCGATGTCCTCTATGGTAGCGATCTTGCGGGATGCCAGGGAAAGAGCAGACGAGAAAAGGCTTGAGAGCATGGCATTGAAGATGTAGCCGCTGTTCTCCCGCCTGAGCGTGATGACGATCTGCCCGATACTCTCTGCAAACCCATGAACGAGGTCAATGACCTCAGGGGCGGTGCCGGGGTGCGGCATGAGATCAGCTATATTGTTGGACCTCAGGTCATGGAAATGGAGGGCGATGAGCTTTTCAGGCCTTCCCGTAGTCTCGGCAAACATGGCTTTACCATGCGCCGCATCCCCATTTTTTCCCAACAGTCTTCAGTCTCCGGTCCGGAAGGGCCTACGCCCCGGATGGTCTACAACCTATCTACCTCCTAAGAAAAAGGCATATGTCTGGGGTTACTCTACTGTTACGCCTTTTGGATCCTGCAGAGCAGCGCCTTCATCTCCGTGTACCCGGTTATCGGGTCTCGGACATCATGCGAAGTGAGGTAATTCGAGTTCTGCTCAGCCCATCCATGAGGGATGCTGACGATGCCGGGTGAGAGTTCTTCATCCGTCTTGGTCCTCATCTGTATCCTACCCTTGATCGTCTCTATGGACATCATATCGCCGTCTGCAATTCCGTAATGGGCGGCAGTCTCGGGGTGTAACTCCGCCAAAGGTTCTGGCACCTCTTTTCTAAGCGAGGGTATGGTCCTCAACTGGGAATGGGTAAACTGCGGGAGGCGTGCGCCTGTTGTCAGGATCACCGGGAATTTCTCTGCCAGTTCAGGCGTACTGATCGGGCTCTGGCTCGGCTCGACGAATTTCGGCAGCGGGTCATAGCCGTTCTCCCTCAGGGTTTCCGAATATATCTCAATCTTGCCGGAGGGCGTCCGGTAGATGCCGCTCTGATATTTATGCTCGTCATCGACGTAGAACATCCCCTCCGGGTGCTCCTTCTCGAGCTGTTCTCTGGTTAGGCCGCTCGGTTTCAGGAAGAAGTCGATCACCTCTTCTTCCGTATTCCACGGGAAAAATTCCTGGTAGCCCATCCTCCGGCCGATCTCGGTCCAGATTTTCCAGTCCGCCCAGCTCTCCCCGACCGGCTC
>CAYPNL010000104.1:0-3644 GCA_964412045.1 uncultured Desulfobacteraceae bacterium | reverse complement strand
AAGACATACCCATGCTCAACCATTCAGTTTCTTTCATGTATAACCCTGAAGCGCCATTCGGCCTCGAGCTCATGGCCGAGAGGAAGCCTCGGGGTCATGCGCTACATTGTTACAACCATTCTATCGCAATCCACTACCGGTTGCAAGAACTCGGCGGCTCTTTCTCTGCGAATGAGGGCACATCGATATTCGGTATGGACACGTATATAGTACACATTTTCTTTTGATTATTGTCGAGGTTCGCTGTATGGAAAGGGTGAATGAGGGGAATCTTGGATCAAGGAAAGGAGACCGCCATGGATCTGGAGATCTTTCGAACGATGGAAGCGCCCGAGCTTCGAAGCTATATAGAGTTTATGCTTCGGCATTACCGGGTCATGGACTCATTTTGGTACCTCTCGATTGCCGAGCGTTTCGATGAGCCGACCGCTGATCGGCTGAACGAGAAGGTCTGGGGCCGTATACCGGCAATGGGGGTCAAGGATCTCGTAAAGCGATTCAATATCCGGGAGAAGGGGCTCGGGGGGTTCGTGAATGCGTTGAGGTTTTGGCCTTGGGCTATACTCACCGGGTTTCAGATCCACCAATCAGCAGATGAGGTGATTATCACCGTGCCGTCGTGCGTGACCCAGGAGGCACGCCTGGCACGAGGATTGGGCGAGTATAACTGCAAAGAAATGCATCGAGGCGAGTTCGTGAGCTTTGCCCAGGAGATCGACCAACGCATCCAGGTGGAATGTCAATTTGCCCCGCCTGATCCTCATCCACCAGACATGTTCTGCCGGTGGCGGTTTTTTCTGGGCGAGTAACAAGGCCTTTTGTTCCAGCTAAGGCCTCCGATATCTAGGTTTGAATGCAGCCCTTAGCTCCATGGACGAGCATTTCCTTTAGCCGCTATACCGCATGCCGGCCCCGTAATCTTTTGACATCTTGCGCTGAACTGTGATACAAATTTTCATAGTTGATCTCGTTTGAGATAATCCTCGGAAAGGAGAGGGGCTATGGGAGACCATGAACGTCTGAACGCAGTAGAAGTCGCCCTCGGTAATGAGAAGAGGGAACGCGAGTTCTATCTCAAACACGCCCAAAGGACCAAGAATCAGGTGGGCAAGGCGATGTTCCAGCAGATAGCAGATGAGGAACTGGAGCACTATGAGAGGCTCAAGGAACTCCATGAGCGGTGGGAGAAAAGGGAAAAGTGGCCTGAAACGGTCCCCCTTATGGTAAAGGATACAATCGTGAAGGATGTGCTCAAGGATGTAGTCGCAAGGGTAGATGAAGCCCCGGACAAAGACGACAATGACCTCCAGGCCATAAGGACTGCCCTGGAGTTCGAGGCCAAGGGAGCGGCGCACTATGCACAGCTCAGGGATGAGGTATCCGATCCAAAGGAGAAAGAATTCTTCGGCCTCCTGTCAAGGATCGAGAACGAGCACTACCTGTCGCTCAGGGATACCGAGGAGTACCTGACCGATCCGGCTTCATGGTACACTAAGGCGGAGCACCACGGCCTGGACGGCGCCTAACACCGAGAGAGGCTTCGCCTCAAAGCGACGAGGTTTTAACAGCATTGATGCGGCAAGGCTTCGAATTGTAAACTGAAACCTGCAAAGCGTAAAAGTCAAAATTGACAAACTCGTAAAAAGTCGAAAAGACCCATTTTTCGTCATTCCGGCAGATCCCGGATCAAAGCCTGCCCTGGACGTGATCCAGGGTCCGGGAGGAATCCAGTATTTTCAAAGAGTTACAAAAAACCTGGACCCCGTTTTTCAACGGGGTGACGACTTTTTACGAAACCATCAAAATTGCTTCTCTTTGCATGGTTATAACGGCAATCTTCTACCGTTTATAGTGCATTTTTCACGGGACGTCTTCAAAACGCGACATAACGGTCAAGGTTTTGCGTGAGGAATACGTGTGGTTGAGATGTTCTGTATAAGGAGGCCTCATACATGAAAACAAAGAAGAAAAACCCTGTCATAGCCATCCTCACCGGCGGTGGCGATGTGCCGGGTCTGAATCCGTGTATCAAGATGCTTGTGTACCGCGGCGAGAGCGAGGGGATCAAGGTTCTGGGGCTCCGAAGGGGCTGGTCCGGAATCCTGGCATACAATCCGGCTGATCCTGAAACCAGAAGGCATTGCGTGCAAGAGCTGCACCCACCTGAGGTAAGGGCCATCGACCGCACAGGCGGCACCTATCTCCATTCATCCCGTACCAATCCGAGTTCCGTGAAAAAGAAGGACGCCCCCGCCTTTCTCAAGGATGAATTCAAAGGAGACGAGGTAAAGGATTTCACCTCGCACGTCATCAAGAATTTGGAATACCTCAAGGTCGATGTCATCATCCCCATCGGGGGTGATGACACCCTCAGCTTCGGAGAACGGCTAAGCAGGGAGGGATTCCCGGTCATTGCCATACCCAAGACCATGGACAATGACGTGTTCGGGACCGATTACTGTATCGGGTTTTCCACGGCTGTTACCAGGAGCGTGGAGTATATCAACGCGCTGAGGACCTCAACCGGCTCCCATGAGCGCATCGCGGTTATCGAGCTATTCGGCAGGTACTGCGGAGAAACGTCCCTGTTAGCGGCATACCTGGCGTGGGCGGACCGCGCTTTGATTCCCGAGGTTCCTTTTGAGCCCAGGAGGCTCGCTGAGCTCATCCTCAGGGATAAACGCGCTAATCCCAAAAATTACGCCATGATTGCGATCTCAGAGGGGGCCAAGATGGAAGGGGGAGACATGGTCTTGACCGGTGAGCCGGATGCTTATGGCCACCGGAAGCTCGGAGGGATAGGCGAGCGGACCGGGGCACTGCTTAAGGAACTCACCGGGGAGAACATCCTCAACCAGCAGCTCTCCTACCTCATGAGGAGCGGCACTCCCGATTCCCTTGATCAGATGGTGGCGGTGAACTACGCCAATATGGCTATTGACCTCTTCCTGAAAGGGGTGTATGGACGCCTCGTGACCCTTAATCGCGGCACCTATACGGACATTCCGCTGAGCATTATCAGCACGGGCCAAAAGCGTGTAGACGTGCGGGAGCTCTATGACATTAAGGAGTACAGGCCTATGATCCGCACGGTGAGCGGCAAGCCCATGTTCTTGTACTAGCGAAGCTTTACCTCAAACGAGAAGGCAGCGGGTATCGGAGATGACCAAATCGCTCAAGGGGCATAGGGCACAAGGGTCGAGGCGCACGGCCTTACGATTTTAGATTGTCAGGATATCACCCCTCTCTCAAAAACAAAACCTCGGCACGAAACGATTTTATCGCTTGACTGCCAGATACATTGTCGCTAAATTTTTAGGCAGATGTCAGCAACAAAGCGTTCCGCCACCAAATATATCATCGTGACCGGGGGCGTGCTCTCCGGGCTGGGTAAGGGAATAGCTGCCGCCTCCATAGGCCACCTTCTCTCCTCACGACTGAAGATCATCCCCATTAAATGTGACGGGTACCTGAATGTGGATCCGGGAACCATGAATCCCTTTGAGCACGGCGAGGTATTTGTGCTGGATGACGGGGGAGAGGTCGACATGGATTTCGGGCATTATGAGCGGTTTCTGGGGATCAGCTGCAAGACAACGTGGAACCTCACCATGGGCAAGGTGTTCAACATGGTGAGGGAGAGG
>CAYPNL010000103.1:0-1649 GCA_964412045.1 uncultured Desulfobacteraceae bacterium | reverse complement strand
ACCGGTAAAAGAAACACGCCCCGGTCAACATTGATTGCTGGTACCCTGATAAATTCGGCGAATCCCCCTGGATCGAAATTCGTACTCCGCAGGGTATCACACAAGGTATGGTGTCCGCTGAGGCAATACCGACAGGTATTGCAGGGAACATGGTGGGAAACGAATACCCGGTCGCCCGCATGGAAATCGCTCACGTTGCTTCCCGCCTCAGCTATGTCCCCGGTCATCTCATGCCCGAGCACGAGGGGGGCCTTCTTCACCCTATACCACTCCAGAACATCGCTGCCACAGATCCCGCAGGCGCGCATCTTCACGAGAAGATCATTTTTTCCTATCGTGGGAATAGCGATTTCTTCCAGCCGTATATCCCTGTTATTGTAGTACCGTGCGCATTTCATAATTCTTGTTACCTGTCCTGTTCCACTACTGATCTCCTGATAGCTTATGAAAAAGCTCGAATGCCTCCTGAGGCGTTGCGTTCTTATGGATTACGGCGTTGAGTGCCCTCATCATCGGAACCGGGTGCGGATTTTGCCAGACATTCCTTCCCAGGTTCACTCCGATTGCTCCCTTTTGTATGCCGTCGTGTACGAACTCGAATACCTCAAGCTCTGTCTCACATTTGGGGCCGCCCGCAATCACTACAGGCACAGGGCATCCCTCTACTACTTTGTCGAACTCCTCTTGGCAATAGTAGGTTTTTACGATCCGTGCACCCAACTCAGCGGCGATTCGGCAACTCAAGGCCAGGTACCTCGCTGTTCTCTTTTCCAGCTCCTTTCCCACTGCGGTTACTGCCATTACCGGGATACCGTATTGTTCGCATTCATCCACAAGCCGAGCCAGATTTGTCAGGTTTTGGTGTTCGTATTCGGAACCAATAAAAATAGACATCCCTACGGCAGAGGCATTGAGCCTGAGAATCTCATCGATTGATGCCGTGAGGCTCTCGTTGGAGAGGTCTGCGCCAATGATACTCGTACCCCCGGATACCCTGAGGATAATCGGAGTCTGGCATAGAGAGGGCACGGATGACCGCAATACGCCTCTCGTGACAAAGAGGCCGTCGGCATAGGGGAGAAGTCCATCTATGGTTTTTGCCGGATTTTCCAGGCATCTGGTAGGACCTTGGAAATATCCATGATCTATGGGAAGGAACTGGCAACGCCCATCTTCCCGTATCAACCTGGAAAGCCTGTTTTCAATGCCCCAGTCCATATAGTTCCTCCTTTTAGTCTTCTCTTTCCCCTTGGATAAAATCTTCGGTGAGGCGAAAGGCCTCGTCATCGGTAAACTGCTTTGGGGGATGCTTCATGAAGTATGCGGATGGTGAGTACAGGATGCCCCCCTTTCCCCTCTCAAGTGCAATTTTACAGCAGCGTATGGCATCAATCACCACACCACCTGAATTAGGCGAGTCCTCCACGGAGAGACGAAGCTCTAAGTTCATCGGGATATCCCCGAAGAGTTTTCCCTCCATCCTGATAAAACAGATCTTGTTATCCTTTTGCCACGCTACCCAGTCGCTCGGCCCTATATGAATGTCCTCCTTGTCGAGCCGTTTTTCGAAAAGCTGTGATTGGACGGCTTCGGTCTTGGATTCTCTTTTTGAGACAAGCCTGTTTCTATTAAGCATATTCAAAAAATCG
>CAYPNL010000102.1:0-2270 GCA_964412045.1 uncultured Desulfobacteraceae bacterium | reverse complement strand
TATGGCTTTATTGAGCAGGATGACGGCGAGGATATTTTCGTGCATCACACAGGTATCAACGGGGCCGGGTTTAAAACCCTGAATGAAGGCCAGAGAGTTAGCTTTGAGATCGAGACAAGCCCTAGAGGGCCCAAGGCTATAAATGTAGAATCGCTGTAAAAAAGCCTTTAGAAAGCGGCACCCCGAAAAGGTGCCGCTTTTTTTCATGCATCCGTAAGTCTGTCTGTCCTTTTTTTACTCTTCACCGTCTTCAGAAGGCGTTCGTCTAATCCGCTTGATCTGTGCCCGACGGTGTTTTTCCTCAAGCAAGCGCACCCTTGAGGCAGGACTTGGATGTGTTTTACGGCGAATTTGAGGCCTCTCAGCTGCCTTCCGAATCAATCCCGCAAGCCTGTCTCTGGCATCCTTTCGGTTTCGTTCCTGACTACGAAACCGCCGTGCATCGAGCACCATTACTCCATCCTCAGTGATCCGTCTGCCGGCCAACCTGATGAGCCGGCTCCGCACATCGTCGGGCAAGGAAGGAGAGTGAACCACATCGAAGCGAAGCTTCACCGCGGTGGCTACCTTGTTGACATTTTGTCCCCCCGGCCCTGAGCTGCGTATAAATTCCTCCTGTATCTCGCGCTCATGAATGGTAATCGATGGTGTAATCCGGATCATGGCGCGCCGTGCTGTTCAGATTCCCCATGTAATCCTGAGAAATGGATAACCCCTGAACCATCTTTTCTCTTTGAAATCGTCACCGCCAGACCTGCCTGCTGCTCATCAGAACATGGTGTACATACCGCATGTTCACCCACCGATCAAGAGCGGGTTGAACCTGGTGTCGTAGTCGTACACATCAAGGCCTTCCCGGCTCTTGAGGAAGTTCACCGCCTTGTATGTTAAAGGGGTAACCGCGGCCTCATAGGCAGTCTTCACAAGCCACTGAGTGATAATGGCTGATACAAGACCTGAAAACGGGATGGTCCCCACAAAGGCGAGAGTGATAAACACCATGGAGTCCAGCCCCTGGCCTACCAAGGTCGATCCTATCGTGCGCGTCCACAGGTGTCGTCCGTTGGTGGCGATCTTTAACGTGGCAAGGACGAAGGAATTCGAGAACTCGCCCACTAGGTATGCGAGGAATGAGGCGGCTAAGATCCTCGGGGTATAGCCCAGGATGCGCGCATAGGCGGCCTGCCCGTCCCAGAATGAGGCGGCCGGCAGAATCCCTCCCAGCCATACAGCGATTACCAGGATGAGGTTACAGGCAAAGCCGAGCCAGATGACGCTGCGCGCCTGGCGATAGCCATATACCTCGGTGAGTACATCGCCCAGGATGTAGCTGATGGGGAATACGATAACGGCAGCAGGGACCACCAGGCCGAAGACAGTGATAAGCTTCACGGCAATGATGTTTGCCGTGATCAGACAGGTAATAAAAAGGGAAACGACGACCAGGAAGTACCGGGAATAACCCGTATTCATCGGCAATGGTCTTTGATCCTGTGACATGGTTCCTCACGATTCAGTGCAACTCATAGCGTGGTGATCAGGGGGATCGCGCACAGCGGACGTCCAAACCTGAGAGGCACCGTAAGCTTCTTGCCCGTGATTCGTTGCTGGCACTACGTGTTCAATTGCTCCTTGAGCGCCCTGGTAGGCCGAAAGTGAACCGCCTTTTTCGCGGGGATCTGGATCTCCTTTCCGGTCCGTGGATCTCTTCCCCTACGAGCCTTTCTCTCCTGTATCTTGAAGCTTCCAAGGCCTGACCACCTCACAGTCTCTCCTCTCGAGAGAAAATCAAAGAGGGTCTCCCCCACCGCATCGATCGCCTTTTTTGCCGCAGCTTTACTCCCAAAGAGATCCGGTCGCCTTCTGAATACCGCCTCGACCAAATGTTTGCCACTGTGGAGCTTATGAGAAAGCAATCTCCTCTCCCCTGCGAGATCTGGGTCATCGAGCAGCAGCTCAAAGGGAATGCTTATCAAATTAAACTCACATTGCGGACAGGCATGGATCGGGTCTTCCATATCCTCCGATAGATAGAATACCCTGCGCTTCCCGTGCTCTGTTCGGCAGAATATCTCGGTTCCGCAATTCGGGCAGTATCGAGTCACACAGACGAGATCGTTCGCATCAACCATAGTTCTCCTCCTTCCTTGAGAATGAGTCTTTATTTCGTCCAAGAAAAGCACGTCATCCGGGCGTAGACTATTTAGTCAGCGCCACCGGGCATCAACCGTAAGGCATGGTATGCCCATCAGGCAGGGAGGTCAAGGCCT
>CAYPNL010000101.1:0-4160 GCA_964412045.1 uncultured Desulfobacteraceae bacterium | reverse complement strand
AAGGTGTTTGATCCACGATTAAAGGAAGCGGTGTGACAGTAAGTATTGACCGATTGACCGTGTCCTACCGGGACGGCGATCACGCTATTCTCGCCCTGGACCGGGTCAGTCTTGCCCTGAAGCCCGGGCGGATCACGGCCCTGGTGGGAGAGTCAGGATCCGGAAAGACAACCCTGGGCAAGGCCCTGATGGGTCTTCTACCGGATAATGCAGAAATCTCGGGAAGTGTAAAACTGGATACGATAGAGCTGACGGGTCTCGATGAAAGGAGCTTCAACGAGATCCGGTGGTCCCGGGTGGCCATGGTTTTCCAGAACGGGGCGGCCAACCTCAATCCTGCCCACCGCATTACCGACCAGGTAGCTGAGCCCTTGATTCACCATGGCAGTACCGATAAGGCAGAGGCCAGAGAGCGCTCCGAAAAGGCCCTGGAGCGCATGGGGATCTTGCCGGAGCAGGGCCGGCGGTTTCCCCATGAATTGAGCGGGGGAGAGGTCCAGCGGGCGCTCCTGGCCATGGCACTGATCATGGATCCTGAGGTCTTGATCCTGGATGAGCCTACCTCGGCCCTGGACACCATGTCCAAGGCATTTATTGCCCAGGTACTACGCGATGTGCGCGATAAAGGGGCCGCCGTGTTACTGATTACCCATGATCTGGACCTGGCCCGGAGGCTGGCCGATGACCTGGCTGTGCTGTACCTGGGTCAGATCATGGAGACCATGCCTGCAGCGGATCTTCTCCTTCATCCCATGCATCCCTACACCCTGGCCCTTGCCCGGTCTTATCCGGGCATGGACGCCCTGCGCGATCTCGGCGGCATACGGGGGGATGCCTTTTATCGTATACGCCACAGGCATGCTCAAAGGGATGATACCCGTAAGGCTCACGCCCATGTGGTTGGCCCTGAATCGATGCATGAGCGTCACCACCCGCCGTCGATGGGGTGCCCGTTTGAGCCTCGGTGTACGCAGGCAATCGAGGATTGTCATAAGAAGGATGTGCCGATGCTCGAGGCGGGAACTCATCGGGTCCGCTGCCTTCGGGGGGGCATAGCGACTCGTCTTGAGCTCAAGGAGGTCGGCAAGCGATATGGACAGGTCACGGCCCTCTGCCCGACTGATCTGGAGCTACGCGCCGGAGAGGTCTTCTGCCTGGTGGGTGAAACCGGATCCGGCAAGACCACCCTGGCCATGATTGCTGCGGGGCTGCTCCATCCGGACCAGGGCCATCGAATCTTTGGCGGCCGGGATATGGATGAGTGGAGAAACCAGGATTATCGGTCCCTGGCCAGGAGGATCGGGGTGATCTACCAGAACCCGGCTGAAGCGGTGAGCCACCGGCTTTCGGTTTTCGATATCGTAGCCGAGCCCCTCAGGATTCAAGGTCTCGGCAGTGATAAGGAAAACGCGGCTGCCCGCGTCAAGCGGGCGCTGGCAGATGTGCATCTTTCAACAGAACCGGCGTTTTTGAAGCGATACCCCCACGAGCTCAACATGGGCGCCATCCAGAGGATCTGCATAGCCCGAGCCCTGGTCTTGGAGCCGTCGCTCTTGGTGGCGGACGAACCGACAAGTTCCCTTGACCCGAGCGTCCAGGCAAAGGTGCTCAAACTCCTCCTGGACATCCAGATCGAAAAGGGGCTGACCATGCTCTTGGTGACCCACGATATCGGCCTGGCCAGGAAGATCGGAGACAGGATGGGTGTTATGGTGGCTGGGACCATGGTAGAGATCGGGCCATCAGTCCATGTGCTCGGAAGCCCCCTCCATCCGTATACGAGGCTCTTGATCGAGAGCGCAGGAGGCGACGGCAGGGTCTCGGCCCAGGTGTCGGCAGCTCCGCCGCAGGGAGGCTGCCCTTTTGCCCCCAGGTGCGACCGAGCAGAGAAGCAGTGTTTTTCCGAACGTCCGCCCTATGTGAGCCCGGATGGGGGGCATCACCTGGTTCGCTGCTTCAGGGCTTTTAAATAAAAGGATACCCGTTTTTTGGGTTAACTACTATTGATGGTCCCGTAAAAAGTCGTCACCCCGTTGAAAAACGGGGTCCAGGTTGGCTGTAACTCTTTGAAAATACTGGATTCCTCCCGGACCCTGGATCACGTCTAGGGCAGGCTTTGATCCGGGATCTGCCGGAATGACGAAAAATGGTTCTTTTCGACTTTCTACGAGTTTATCACTACGAGATGAAGCAGAAAGCTTAGGGGGCTGACGCGGCTTTATCGAATAAATTCGACTCGCCGGTCCGGAAGGACTGTAGATTGAATATCGAATAGCGAACATCGAACCGCAGACAATCAGCTTCCACGGCCACTGGTGTCCCGGACTTGCCATCGGCATCAGGGCGGCCGAGTGGGGCTTGCAGGAGATGGGGAAATCAGCGGATGAGGAGATCGTGGCAGTGGTTGAAACCGACATGTGTGCGGTAGATGCCGTCCAATACCTGATGTGCTGCACCCTCGGCAAAGGCAATCTCATCCACAAGGACTACGGCAAGAATGTTTTTACCTTTTACCGCAGAAGGGACGGAAAGGCTGCCCGCCTGGTTGCCAGGCCGGCTATTTACGGGGATACGGGCCCGACCCTGGCCGGACTTAATACGAAAATGCTGGACCAGGGGCAAAACAGACGATCAACAGTGCTGCCAGTACGATGTGCATGAACCTCTTCATTGGTATTCTCCTTTTCTTGTCCCCTGATAGGGGATGATTGAGGTTTGTCTTCATGATTGCGGCCATAAAAAAAGGCCAGGAAAGTTCACCCATTCACGGTGTAACACCTTCTTGGCCTATTCTAGTATCGATAAGGCTCTAATTATATTCTATTAACTGCTCTTCCTGAGCAGCTGTGGTATCGTTAATAATCAAATCCTATGGTCATGTCAAGCACTTTTTTTACAATTTCTTATGACCCTTATACGATCTATGAAATGCCATGGATGTGGATCTAAGATGGCATCTATCATCTCAGATCTTCATTTCATTTTGTCTTCAGCATACCAAAGATCCTCAGGAGATACTTCCTCGGGGCCTGTCCCGGACCTGGTCCGGGAACCGAAGACTCCTCTCCGAACTGAGTCTATGTGCATGGGACTCTCGAAAAACGTTTTTCAAAACTTATATCCCGGAGGAGGATGCACTCCCAGGCGCTGTCACTGCCATCCAGACCTTTGGGGATTTCCTGGGTGTCAACCCGCACTGCCATGTCTTATGCCCGGATGGAGGTTTTTATGGAAAAGGCATGTTCCGGGTGGCGCCCTGGTTTATCCCAAGAGATCTGGAAAGATTGTTCCAATACAAAGTCTTTATAGTATCATTCAGAAAGACCCGCAGAGCCGAATAAAGAAAAATCGCTACATGTTGCGATGTCTTTTTTCTTGACATAGAAGCATACCATTACCTATACGTATTCCTCCTAGAAAACGAGTTCTTGTCAATCCTCTTAGAAAACGAGTTCTTATCAATTCAATGCTTCATGCACCTCGATATTATCGGATTATTATTGGTGCTTGCTCATATCAAATTTCACATTAGGAGAGTTTTACCATGAGAACACATTCTGGGAAAAAGGGTGGATTTAATTATCTTGCAGGATTAACAAATTTAGTAGTTGTTTCATTGGTTACATGGTTTTTTTATCACATTTTTCTGCATCCAGAACCAATTCTTAAAACGATTTTGATTATAAATGGATTAACCTTTGAGGTCGTTTTCCTTTCAATCGTTATAATGATCGCCTATATGATCGGGTTTTATCCAGATTCAATCCAAAAGCTACATCCAATTTCCCGAGGAGTCTTATTGCTGTTAATTTCTATATTGCTGGTTGTGGTTGTCTATTTTATTATATTTCGCAATGTAATTGGAAGATTTGGAGTAGCATATTTTAGCCCTGTCTCAATCTTAGCTTCAGGGGGAACTGGCGCTGAACCACTTAATGCTCTGATGCAATCTTCAGAAGCGATCCTCTATTTTCATATAGGATTCATTTGGATGGCTTTTTTATGGAAACTTAGTGCCGGAGATTGGCCTTGGAATGACTGCACTCATTCTGTGGTCGCTTTTTCAAGAAGCATCACGATACTTTTTGTAGCAACAATAACATATACGATTCTATTTCATCCGGTCATTTGCTATCTTTTTTATCCTCCACAGAATAAAG
>CAYPNL010000100.1:0-3271 GCA_964412045.1 uncultured Desulfobacteraceae bacterium | reverse complement strand
GCATTTACCAACACCACGGATGCATCTACTTTGTCAAGGAATTCTTGAGATCTCCGGTAGTCATTGGTAACGATTGCCTCAGTGTGATTGGAGCCATAGCGTTCAATATGATTCAGGGCCTCATCCATGTCCTCGACGATCTTGACCGCGAGGATCAGATCCAAGAATTCGGCCGGCCAGTCCATCTCATCAGCCATGTTCAGGCCGGGAACTATCGTGAGGGACTTCTCGCAGGCCCTTATTTCAACCCCTGCCTTGGTAAAGGCCTCTACCATATGCGGCAGAAAGGAGGGAGCAACCTTTTTGTGTACCAGCATCGTTTCCATGGCATTGCAGACACCTGGCCTTTGTACTTTTGCATTAAAGCATATCTCGTGAGCCATCTCTATATCTGCAAATTCATCTACGTAGACATGACAGACACCCTTAAAGTGTTTCAGGACGGGGATCCTTGAATGCTCCGAAACAAATCCTATGAGTTCTTCGCCGCCCCTGGGGATAATCATATCCACATATTCATCCATGGATAGAAGGATACGGACGGCCTCGTGCTCCGTGGAGGGAATTAATTGGATCGCTTTTTCTGGTAGATCAGCTTCCATCATGGCCTGGGATAAGATGTTAGTTAGGATCAGGTTGGAATGAATGGCCTCGGAACCACCCCTTAGCAGGACCGCGTTGCCCGATTTTAGACACAGTGAAGCTGCATCAACGGTCACATTAGGCCTGGATTCATAAATAAATCCTATGACCCCCAGAGGTATCCTGATTCGTCCCACACGAAGGCCATTAGGTCTCCTCCACATCCCCAATACCTCTCCCACGGGATCAGGAAGCTTGGCCACTTCATACAAGCCGGCAGCCATTGACGTAATTCGTTCCTGGTTGAGGGTTAATCGATCGATCATTGCCGCGCTCAGCCCCTTTTCCTTGGCAAAGGCAACGTCTTTTTGGTTTTCAGCGATAATGTCATCTGTTTTGGAAAGGATATGGGCTGCCATGAGCTCTATAACGGCGTCCTTTTTAGTGCTTTTCACAGATCGCAATTGACCGGCGGAATGCTTGGCGTCTCTGGCAATTGTTTTCACCATGTCTGCGAGATCCATGCTATGTGCTCCTCTGCTACTCATTGAGTAAAACGAGATTATCCTTATGAATAATCTCGTCCTCGTGTTTGTAGCCTAATAGACGTTCTATGTCCGAGCTCTTATGGCCCTTTACCTTCTCCACATCGCTTGATTGATAGTTGACGAGTCCGATCGCAATATCCTTTTCCTTCTTATTGACAACGGTAACTGAATTCCCGATGCTGAACCGTCCATACACAGCTATAATGCCAGAGGGAAGAAGGCTTTTCTGATTATGGAGCAAGGCATCCTCTGCACCCTCATCTACCACTATCTTGCCTTTGGGTGATTTCGTAAACGCAATCCAGTGTTTTCGGCTCTGCATTCGGATTGGTTGCGGCAAGAACAGGGTCCCCTCGGGTTTTCCTTCAAAGATTGTGTTGAGGATATTCATCTTTAAGCCATTAGCGATTATGGTTGGTATCCCACGGAGGGCGGCATGCTTGGCAGCAAATACCTTGCTTTCCATACCGCCTTTTCCCAGATCACCTGGAATGGAGCTGGCCCGTTTCTCCAGGCTACTCGTGACCTTTTCTACGACGGGAATCAGGCGGGAGTCTTTATTCAATCGAGGATCATCATCGAAAAGTCCATCGGTATTGGTAAGGTTGATCACGAGGTGAGCCTCTACGAGATTTGCTATCATAGCGCTGAGATTATCATTATCGCCAAACTTGATCTCATCGGTCACCACCGTGTCATTTTCGTTTATGATCGGGATAACCTTCCACGTAAGGAGGGTAAAGATAGTATTCCTTGTATTGATATATCTTTTCCTGTGTGTCAGATCGTCCCTGGTAACTAATACCTGGGCCACCTTCTGTCCGTGCCTCTGAAAGCTTTCCTCATAGGCCAGCATCAAACTGCTCTGCCCTATTGCCGCAGCAGCCTGTTGCTGCGATATGGATTGTGGCCTCTGAGAGAATCCCATCTTCTTTATCCCACAGGCAATGGCTCCTGAAGATACCAAAATGGTTTCCATCCCCCTTTTTGTGATAAGGGTGCAGATATCGTCGCTCAGGGCTTGAATCAACTCGAGGTTCAGGCCATCTCTAACAGTCAGGGCGCCACTGCCGATCTTGATAACCACCCTTTTGACAAGTTGGAGGATGTCTTCTCTAGAGTAGGCCATTGGTCTCATTTTGTTCATATGACTCATGGTTATTGGATGCTTCGGTTCCCTCGTACAGAACCTGATAGCGTATCCTCTTTGGCACGGTTCACACCATTAAAGCCGTGAAAGGATCTTCTTGCGTAATGCGTTCTTGAGCTCGCCGATTCCTGCTCCGGTGAGTGCGGAAATAGGCCAGCACTCATGCCCAGTGTTTTTGAACATATAACATAGTTGTTCGAGATCCCTGCCCTTCACAGGGGCAATGTCGGTTTTGTTGAGTGCGATCACCTGATCCTTGTTGATCAGCGAGGGGTGATAGTGCGCGAGTTCTTTCTGCACCATAGAGAAATCCGTGAGGATGTCTCCGGGATTAGGGCGGTGGATATCCAACACGTGCAACAGGATGGTGGTCCGCTCGATATGCTGGAGGAATTTGTGCCCTAACCCCTTTCCGCTTGCCGCTCCCTCTATAAGGCCAGGTATGTCGGCGAGGGTGAGGGATTGATCGTCATCGAACAGCATAACCCCGAGATTAGGCGTAAGGGTAGTAAAAGGGTATGTGGCAATCTTGGGATGTGCGCCGGAGAGACAAGACAGGAGGGTAGATTTGCCCGCATTTGGTAGCCCGATGATGCCTATGTCGGCAATGAGCTTGAGCTCTAATTTGAGCCTTTTTTCGATTCCTCTCTGGCCTTCCTGGGCAAATCGAGGGGTCCTGTTCGTGGAAGTGGCAAAGTGCTTGTTTCCCTTACCACCGGCTCCTCCCTCTGCCAGCACTACCTCGTGGTTATCGAGTACGAGGTCGGCGACGAGCTCACCGGTCTCCATATCCGTTATCATTGTTCCTAGTGGGACCAAAATCAGGAAATCTCGGCCATGTTTTCCAGATCTATCCCTGCCGCTCCCCGGCCTCCCGTTTTGGGCCTTGAAGGAGCGCCTGGATCCAAGGTCATAGAAGGAATAAAACCTTCTGGTTGCCTTGACGATGACGTCTCCTCCCTTTCCGCCATCCCCTCCATCAGGCCCGCCT
>CAYPNL010000099.1:0-14813 GCA_964412045.1 uncultured Desulfobacteraceae bacterium | reverse complement strand
TTGCTCTATCCGCCTGAGCTACGGGGGCGATCATCTTCACAGTTGACTTCTATTCATCTAACTCTAAAAGTCCTCTTTCTCCTTGCAAGGTGAAAGGTTTCAATATTTCTTAGATCATGAAAGCGTGCCCTGTCAAGACATTGTTTGCTTGAACGGGGGCATGGCAGATCCCTGATAAACAGAAGTCGTGCTCGGGAGAGAATGGAAGAGATTCAAAGACATTCTGTCTTGACAGAAGAGTATAACTATGGAAAAAAACTTTTACTCTGATAGCCTCGAACTTGAGATTTGAAATGACTAGAGTATCATCCTCGGAATAGATAGTATGGAAAAACTCATTATCACTGCGGCAATCACCGGGAGCAGGATCACCCGCGAGGCAACACCCTATATCCCTATTACCCCCGAGGAGATCACGGCCGCAGCCATAGAGTGCTGGGAGGCGGGAGCCTCTGTTGTCCACATCCATGTGAGGGATCCGAATACAGGCCTCGGGACTCAGGATATCGGGTTGTTCAGGCAGGTCGTTGAGCCTTTGAGGGAGCGCAGCGATCTGGTGCTGTGCCTCACCACGAGCGGCATACCAGGAAGAAATCTCCTCATAGAGGAGAGGCTCATCCCCTTAGAGCTGAAGCCTGAGCTCGCCTCCTTTGACGCCGGCTCTATCAATCTGGGAGGATCGGTCTTCATCAATACCCCTGAGTTCCTCCAGACAGCAGCCGTTCGCATGAGTGAGGCAGGGGTGAAGCCGGAACTCGAGATCTTCGACGTGGGGATGATGGTCACCTGTCTGCGCATGAGGGAGGAAGGCTTTCTCGCTGATCCGCTTCACTTCCAGTTTGTGCTCGGTACCCCGTGGGGCATCCCGGGTACCCCACAATCCCTGCTCCACCTTCTGGACTACCTTCCTGATCGGTCCACCTGGTCGGTGATCGGGATAGGAAAGGCGCACCTGCCCATATCCATGATGGGCCTGATTTTAGGCGGGCATATCAGGGTTGGCATGGAGGATAACATTTACTACACCAGGGGCGAGCTCGCCACGAGCAATGCCCAGTTTGTCGAACGGATTGTCAGGATCGCAGAGGAGTATGGCAGGGAGGTGGCAACGCCTGAGGATGCCAGGCAGATCCTGGGCCTGAAGAAGACCAGTGGGAAAGGTTAAATCCTCGCCAAACATATTTGATAGTCGCCTCAACATAGAAAGAGTGAAAGGAGATAGGTGGCACCATGAATATTCAGCGTGTTGCCTGCATAGGGTCAGGGCTCATAGGGCAGGGATGGGGGACGGTCTTTTCCTCGCAAGGCCTTGAGGTGATCATGCAAGATATAAGCCGGGACCTCCTGAATGAGTCGATGGATTGCATCCGGCTGGATTTGGATTTTCTCGAGGCCCATAGCCTTTTGCCGAAGGGAGCGGCTGACAGCTCCATAGGGAGGATAACGACAACCACGCATATCCCCGATGCCGTGGGTCAGGTGGATTACGTTCAGGAATCCGTGCCTGACAGCTACGATATCAAGAAGCGTGTGTTCAAGGAGATGGATGACGCTGCTCCTGCTCATGCGATTCTGGCAAGCAGCACCTCCGGGTTGCTCATGACAGAGATCCAAAAGGCAACCACACGGCCCGAGCGCTGCGTGCTGGTCCATCCGATGCTCCCCGTTCATCTCCTACCGGCCGTTGAGATCGTGGGCGGGGAGCAGACCGCCCAGGACACGGTTGAGCGGACGAGGGAGTTTATTGCGTCGCTGGGCAAGGCCCCCATCGTTCTCAACCGGGAGGTGCCGGGGTATATCGTGAACAGGCTCCAGGCAGCTCTGTTGCGCGAGGCAATCGATCTTGTGGATAAGGGCGTGGCGAGTCCGGAGGAGGTGGATACGGCCTTTTGCAAAGGCATAGGGCTCAGGGATCCTCTCATCGGCCCGTTTCTCCGCATCCATCTAGCGGGCAACGGGATCGAGGGTTTCATAAAGAACTTCTCCCAGTCATACCGCTACAGGTGGGAGTCCATGGAGACGTGGACCTCCATACCTCCTTCAGCTGTTGAGGCTGTGGTGAAGGGGGTCAGGGATATGGAGATGGTGCGCGAAAAGTCGCTGGAGGAGATCGGGGACTGGAGGGACGAGATGCTCGTCAAGATACTGAAACTGCTCGGCCAAAATTAGGATGGCACAGAACCGTACCTTTCCGTTTTCTTTCTGTCAGGGGCCGATCAGTTCACCCGGTTTGGAGGGGTTTTCCCTTGAAAAAAGGCGATGATGTTATCGGCAACCATTAATGACATCTTCTCCCTCACCTCGATGGTTGCGCTCCCTAAATGGGGCAAAAGCACCACGTTCTCCAGGGTAATGAGCCCAGGATGCACCGTGGGCTCGAATTCATAGACATCCAGGCCTGCTCCGGCTATCAAGTGATTCTCGAGGGCGTGCACAAGATCCTCCTCTCTTACAAGCGGGCCCCGGGCTGCATTGATAAGAAAGGCGGTATCCTTCATCGTCTCGAACTCTTTGAGGGTAAACCGGTGATGGGTTTCCTCGCTGAGCAGTGCGTGGATGGAGAGAAAGTCGGATTTCCCCAAGAGCTCATCAAAGGAGACATATTCGGCGGGAAAATCCAGAGATCCCTGCTCTAAGGGTTCAACATCATGGTATAGAATCCTCAAGCCGAAGCATACCGCCTTTCTCGCGACCGCCTTGCCGATCCGTCCCAGACCATAGATGCCGAGCACCTTGTTTTCCAATTCAGCTCCCAGAAAAAAGGTGGGATAGAAGCCTGTGAAATCCCCTCTCCTCACCAGCCGATCGCCTTCGACGACACGCCTAGCCGTGCAGAGGATAAGGGCTATGGCGATATCGGCGGTAGCCTCAGTGAGAACCCCGGGTGTATTGGTGACAACTATGCCCTTTTCACGGGCATAGTCGACATCGATATTGTTGAAGCCCACTGCATAATTTGCGATTATTTTGATGCCGCCGAGCCCATCGATGCAGTCCTTGTCGACAACATTGGTGGCCATGCTCACCATCCCCTGAGCACCGGCTGTCATTGACAAAATTTCATCCCTGTTGAGGTCCCGATCCAGGGGGGAGACCTCCACCTTAAAGTGCTCTTTCAGCCTTATTAACCCGGCCTCCGGTATCCTTCTGGTAACGAATATCTTGTTTTTTTTCATAGGCCTGCCCTCCCTCTTCCCCATAAACGCTACCTTAAAGATCAAACGCTATTCAATTACGTCAGAGGCTATGCCTTGTCCCCTGCGAAAAGACGTCTCCTTCTTCCTCTCCCTGAGAAACTCAATGCAAAAGGGCATGCCTAGTCGTTCTCATCCAATACCCTTCCCGGGTCCGTGCGAAGTCTGTCGAGTTTGGACTCGAAACTGGAGCCTAAATCAACACCTATCTGCTGGGCCCGCTTTTTGGCATCAAGCCCGATATTCCTCGTGTCCTTGTAAAATGCATCGCCCTTGGGTGCATTGGGATCATAGCTGCTCAGTCGATCCTGCTCTGAAGCATGGAAGACGGCCCGAGAGATCAATTTCTTCAGATCCCTCCCATCGCAGCTTGGACACCTGAGCCCATCTTCGTCTTCCTTGGTTAAGACCAGGTACTGAAACTGCTTGCCGCACGCCTGGCATGTGTACTCATAGATCGGCACTCTTAGACCTCCTCTCCATGGTTATCTGGATCAAGAAAAAACGGTTGTGCTTTAATACACGATATATTAGGTTAGTTCCGCTGTTTATTATATCTAGGTTCAAAGCTTCTAGGTTCAGGGTTCCCGATTGAAATTCCTTCAGTGACTGTTGACAAACTCATAAAAAGTCCTAATCCCGTCACTCCGGCGAACCTCGGATCGGGTCCGGAATGACAAAGGAAAGGAAAGCTGACTTTTTACGAGATCATCAAACGTATATTGATAAGTCAAAGCATTATAACCTCTGAACCCTGAACCCTTTATATTAGATTATACTGTAAACTGAGGTCGTTATCACCTATAAAGTTGAGGCAAGACGGCATGCGCCTTTATGATGATCTTTATGCGTTTCCGTGGCAATCCTTTTCATCGCTTTCTGCCATGGTGACCATATACGAAGAAGAATACCGTTATTTTAGAGATAGTAGGGCGCACCGATTTACCAGGTGGCAGGAGCGATCAGCTCAAGGACAGCATCAGGCGATTATCCTCACTTGATGTTGAGGTTCTTCTCCCCGGGCATGGAACCATCATCAAGGGAAAGAAGGAGGTGGAGCGGAATTTTGCCCTCGTTGAGCAGGTATATTTCGGCTTGCTATAAGGCCATCTCTTCAAGACTTTTCCGATAGCGCGTGTGTAATCCATCAAGAAAATTCGTCCATGCAGGATCTTTTTCCAGAACAAGATCGAGCGTACTTTTTATTTCCGCCACGGTATGTCTCGCAGCTATTTGTTTTCGGGGGTATGCAGGTTAGATTCAGGGGCTCGTCATTCATCCACTGAGAAATTCTTTTCCATCATCTGGCCCAGTTCTCTGGATCGTTTGGTGGCAACCTCCACGGCATTAATAAGGGTAGTTCGAAGCCCTCCCTGTTCCAGGGTGTGGAGTGCGGCGATGGCTGTTCCTCCCGGTGAGGTTACCCTATCCTTGAGCCGGCCCGGATGCTCATTGGTCTCCAGCAGTAGCTTCGCGGCACCTAATACTGTTTGGGCCGAGAGATAAAGGGAATCTTCTCTTGAGAGGCCCATCTTTACCCCTGCATCCGCAAGGGCGTCAATGATCAAGAATATGTACGCCGGCCCGCTCCCGCTTAAACCGGTAATGGCATCCATCAGGTTCTCTTCCAGAATCACGCTTTTCCCTACAGAATCGAAGATGGCCTTGGCGAGCCTGAGATCATCCTTGAGGGCGTGCTTGCCCGGCGCAATTGCGGTAGCCCCCTCCTTCACCGAGGCAGCTATGTTGGGCATTACCCGGATAACCCGCAGATCCTTGTTAAGACACCTCTCAATGGCCGCGAGGGGTACGCCTGCGGCGATGGAGATGGCGAGCTTAGACATATCCAGGGATTCTGCTGTTTCTTTCAGGATTGAGGCCATGATCTGGGGCTTGATGGCATAGATGATGATTTCCGATGCCTTTACCACCTCGACATTGCTCGTGGTTATCGATACTGCGTAAGTCTCTTTAATCGATTTTAGCTTATCCTTCCTGATGTCGGAGCAGATGATATTCTCCGGATTTGATGATCGAGAGCCGACAAGCCCGCTGATAAGGGCTTCGCCCATATTTCCCGTACCAATGACCCCAATCTTTTTATCTCGCAACATAGCCTCAATCCTCCTGAGAAACTTCCACCCCCACCTCTATCCTCCTCCTTGAAGGGGGAGGGGTAGAGTGGGGTCACGTTATGTGCATATATAACCCTGTAGCAAGGCGTCGTGGTCATGTGCTCCTAATTCCGTCATTCACCCATTCGGATTATTCTCATATCGGAATGCGCAGCGTGTATTTCCCCCAAAGCCGAGTCGAAGCCATTGTAATGACTCGCTTCCATTAGTCAAGCGGAAATGTATGCTCACTCGGTGATACCGCGGGCCTTGAGCAGCGCAAGAACCTCGGGGAAATCTATCCTGAGCCGCCGTACTGTTTTCACGGTAGGAATGCCGTCAGACGTCCATCCGCGCCGTTTATAAACCGCATCCTTAAGCTTTTCGTATTGCTCCTCACGATACCTTCTCAGGGCCTTGAGCTTTTCGTGAGTCTCTTTTCCCTGAGGATTCATGATGCCCAGCTCTGTGAGCTGCTCGTCATACCGATCCTGCCTGGATTCATACTCTTCAATGGTGACCGGCCCCATAGCCCGATAGGGAAGCGTGTCATGCTCTCTCCTGCCGAATCCCTGGCGCAGGTTGAATATCCGCTGGAAATTGTAGACCCGCTCGCTCATCTCGATGAGATCATCAGGACCTGATTCGATACCGGTAACCGCTGAAAAATATTCAACATACCATTGTACATGTTTCATTACCTTTGCCGGTTCCGGTGTTGACTTGTTATCCTCTGGTACAATGTCGTTCCAAGGGAGTTTGCAGAGCCCGTTCAGCCCGAACCAGGTCCTCCACATAGGGAACCACCAGAGAGCCTCAGCCTTTTGCTCGAAGGTGGGCATGAGTTTGTTTACCATGTCGAGAAAGATGAGCCAGGCCTCGTCGTGTTGGGGGCCCTTGAGCGTGAGCCCGTATCCCCCCTGTTGAGCGAGGGACTCCTTAGTTACGTACTCTGAGACCTCCAGGCCCTTGGATTCCATCCCTATGTCCTTCATAACATCGGCTGCTGCCCCATAATCCCTCGCGAATATATCCTTCATTCTCCTGACACCTTGACCCACGATGGCGCCGAATCCCTCGCCGCTGGCCATTTGGTGCAGGAGCTCCAGGGCAGCCTCTTTGTTCCCGAACCGAAGCTCCAGCCCTCCGGTGGCGCGCTTGTCGATAAGGCCCATCTCGTAGCATTCCATGACAAAGGCAACTGAGGTCGCCACTGAGATGGTGTCCAAGCCGTAGGTATCGCAGTAGAAATTGACCTCGATAACGAAATCAGGATCAAATATTCCCCAATTGGACCCAGATCCTGCAATCGTCTCATATTCGGGGCCGTCTACCCAGACCGACTGCCCCTTATAAGGGCCGGTTGTGAGGGTAAAATCCCTGATCGCATGCGAACAGGCCACCGGGCATCCCATCCAGCATCCATCGAATCCTGTGTGGAACTTCCTCCGGTATACCTCCTTGCCGAGGTTCGGCGCCTCGGGATGGCTTCCATATCGAAAATTCCTGGTAGGGAGCAGATCGTAATCGTTCATGATGCTCACCAGATGGGTTGTACCTATTGTAGCCATCTCGTTCTGTTTGGGATCGAGAGCACGTATCTCTTTGGTGTAAGCCCTTCCCGCGATCTTGAGCCTCTCCGGATCGGCAGGATGATTGATATCGGAGGTCATTGCTGAAAATTTGACCACGATGGCCTTTATCTTTTTATCCCGAAAAACCGTTCCGGTACCTCCCCTGCCTGCCTGCTTATAGCGGTAGGTCCTGCGAGCCTTGTCATACCAGGAAAAGTTGAGACACCCTATCAAGGTATGTTCCGCTCCAGAGCCAGCTGATACGGTGGATATGGCCCTGAGATTTCCATTCCCAAACCTCTCCCCGAGGGCCATGCCCAGAAGGTGGGTGTTAACGGGTAGTTCTTCTGCATCCTCTATGGTTACCCTCCCCTGATCACCGTCTATCACGATGACGGCCTCCTTGTCGGCCTTGCCCTGTATCTCCAGTGCATCCCATCCTGAAAACTTGAGGTAGGGACCGAAATATCCTCCGACATTGGAATCCATTACCGATCCCGTGGTCGGAGATATAGTAACCACAATGCTCTTTCCCGATCCCGGATAAAGGGTAGTCCCCCCAAGTGGGCCGCAGGCGATACAAAGCTCATTTTTTGGATCGCTCCAGAGGGTTCTCCCGCGTGTTCCGTTCCATAATAGCCACAGATCAAATCCCTTTCCACCGATAAATGTCCTTTTCAGCTCCTCGGAAACTGGTTTGCTGGTGATGGCGTTCTCGGTGAGGTTCACATACAGGATCCTGTTATTATATCCCCTCTCAATCGGGTGAAGGGGATAGTCCAATCTCGCATATTCTTTCTTGTGATTATTCCTAGATGACACTGTGGTATAACCTCGAAGTTAATTGGCATCTCTGAATGCCTACAACTTGTTGATGCCGTGTCATTTCAAGCCCATTGCGTTTTTCCTACAATGGTTACCGTATAATGAACGATGCTCAATGAGCCGAATAGTTTTCCCTAATCTTTGCTGCACACTCGACTAATTGCTTCCTAAATGACCTATGTCGCACCAGTCCCAGATCTAAAATTATGAAAAAAAACACACTACCTATGCAGCCGGATATCTGGTTGCAAGCCTTTGTATGGGGTACGAAAAACCAAAGAGTGGGATTCTTTCCTCGGTCCCTCTGAGGAGAAATATAAGGCTTATGGCAGGTGGGGGAGTTATATGCTTTTTTTCCTCTTGCTTACCACCCGAGTGTGAGATAGTTGTGGATGGAGTTGGCCACCTGTCTACCAGCGCCCATGGCGAGGATCACTGTTGCCTGACCTGTGACGATATCTCCACCCGCCCACACGCCCCGCTTGGTGGTCTTGCCGGTTTCGGGTTCGGCAATGATATAACCTCGTTTGTTTAAGTGAATATCGGGAGTGGCTTTGGTCAGAAGGGGATTCGCGCCTGCTCCTATGGCTACCACTGCGGTATCGCACTGTATTTCGAATTCACTGCCTTTGACCGGAACCGGCCTGCGGCGTCCTGATTCATCGGGTTCACCCAGCTCCATCTGTTGACACCTCACCCCTGTCAAGCGTCCTTCGTCGTTACCGATAAAATTGAGGGGTGCAGCCAGCAGGAGAAACTCTACGCCCTCTTGCTCGGCATGGTGAATCTCCTCGCCCCGAGCAGGCATCTCCTCTCTGGATCTGCGATAGATGATCCGTACCTTGTCCGCACCGAGGCGGAGGGCAGTTCTTGCAGAATCCATGGCCACGTTCCCGGCTCCAAAAACCGCTACATCCTTCCCTCTAATTATGGGCGTATCATACTCAGGAAACAGGTAGGCCTTCATGAGGTTGCTCCTGGTGAGGTACTCATTGGCGGAGTATACCCCGATCAGATTCTCGCCCGGTATATTCATAAACACAGGAAGCCCTGCGCCCACGCCGACATAGACCGCATCGTATCCCTGCTCGAAAAGCTCATCCACGCTTACTGTAGCTCCTACTACGTTATCGCATTCGAACTCCACGCCGAGCTTTTTCATGCCATCTACCTCTGCGGCGACAATGGCCTTTGGCAGCCTGAACTCAGGTATCCCGTATACCAAAACCCCTCCAGGGACCTGAAAGGCCTCGAACACTGTTACATCATGGCCTTTGAGGATAAGATCGCCGGCCACGGTGAGCCCTGATGGTCCTGAACCTACCACGGCGACCTTTTTCCCGGTCGAGGGCGCCTTTACCGCTTGCTCTTTAGCTGATGCGTCGGCCTCAGAGGTTGCCTCCTTTGGTTGATTTCGATCCCAATCAGCCGCGAATCGCTCCAACCTTCCAATGGCGACCGATTCTCCTTTTTTCGCAAGAATACAGTTTTTCTCACATTGGAGCTCCTGGGGACAAACCCTCCCGCAGACAGCGGGGAGTAAGTTTCTTTCCTTGATCTTTGCTATGGCGCCTTTGAAGTCCCCTTCCTTAATCCGGCTGATAAATGCAGGGATGTCTATCTCCACGGGGCAGCCGGTCCTGCAGGTAGGTTTCGGGCACTGGATACATCTGCTCGCCTCCACCATGGCGATCTCTCGCGAATAGCCGAAGGGAACCTCCTTATAGTTCTTTATCCGTACCTGAGGATCCTGTTCAGGCATTGGCTGCCGAGGGATTTTCTCCTTTTTTTCCTTCTCTTCCATCGAGCCTTCCTCCAATCTTGCCAAAAAGCAGATAATGGGTTGTCGCGGTTTTTGCTCCCTCAAATATGCTCTAGCGTGCCCTGTGCCACTTTCGGGTCTCCCACGCCTGGAGGGAGAGGATTTCCTCCTGCTGGTAGCTTTTTTGCCGTGACAAAAGCACATCCCAATCTACCTGATGACCGTCAAACTCAGGTCCGTCGACGCAGGCGAATTTTGTCTCTCCTCCAACAGACAGCCTGCAGCACCCGCACATCCCTGTCCCGTCGACCATCACGGAGCTTAAATGGGCTACAGTCTTTATGCCTCGCGGCTTGGTTGTCTCTGATGTGAGCTTCATCATGTAGGTACACCCAAATGCGACCACCAGATCTATAGAGCTTCCAGAGTCAGTTAGCTTGGCTACCTGCTCGGGGATCCATCTCTCAGGTGTATAGGAACCGTCGCCGATCGTTACAATTACCTGATCGCTCATCTTCTTCAACTCCTCTTCCCAGTAAATGAGATACCGACTTCGAGCCTCGATCACCGAAATCACCGTATTGCCTGCTGCTTTCATGGCTCGAACAATGGGCAGCATAGCACCTATCCCATAACAGCCGCCCACGCACACTACAGTGCCAAATTTTTCGATATGGGTAGGAATCCCCAACGGTCCCACGAGACTGTAAAGGGAGTCTCCTGCTTGAAAGGTTGCCAATCGCTCAGTGGTTGTTCCCACCTCCATGAAGATGATAGTAATCAATCCCCCTTCCCGGTCCCAATCAGCAATGGTGAGTGGAATCCTCTCGCCCTTCTCATCAATCGTAACAATAACGAATTGGCCCGGCTGGGCTTTTTTTGCCACCGCAGGGGCTTCAACCTCGATTAGATGGATATTCGGTACTAACTTTCTCTTATCTCGTATCGTATACAAGGTACACCTCCAGACAAAACCATTTCGTAACTATTCAGCCACCAAGGCACGAAGACCCAAAGAGGAGATACATATAAATTGAATAACCTAATTTTCTCATTAATTTCAATGTTCCATGCATTGAAAAGGATATCATAAAGAATAATTCTATAGTCTTGGTGCCTTGGCGCTTTTGTGGCAAGATACCTGAGTACGTACATCATTCCTATATCTTTTCCACCCTGACCGCACATACCTTAAATTCCGGTATCTTAGCCACAGGATCAAGTGCTGGATTTGTTAATTGATTGGTCGGGCTTTCTGCGAAATGAAAATTCATCGTTACCACCTTTGCCGGTGATACCTCCGTTACCTTTGCCCTAGCCGTAATCTCGCCTCTTCTGGACACAATCTTCACTCTCTCGCCGTCACCAATGCCCAAACCGGAGGCATCATCAGGATGTATCTCTACCATTCCCTCAGCATCCAAGAAATCAAGCCCAGCCACCTTACGCGTCATAGTCCCCGTGTGAAAGTGGTATCTGCTTCGCTCAGTAGTAAGAATCAACGGGTAGTCATCATCCGGCAGCTCTGCAGGCGGCTTGTACTCCAGGGGCATAAACATCCCCTTTCCTCTGCTGAACTTTTCGGCGTGCAGGATGGGCGTACCCTGGTGATCTAATGAAGGACACGGCCACGGGATGCTGCTGCTCTCCAGTCTCTCATAGGTGATACCTGCATAGCTCGGCGTGAGCGTTCTGAATTCCTCCATGATCTGGGATGGTTCCTCAAAATCAAAACCCTTGCCCTCCATCCTTTGTGCGATCTGGCAGGTGATCAACCAATCCGGTCTGCTCTGGCCTATCGGTTCTATAGCCTTTCTTACCCTCTGGACCCTCCTGTCCGTATTGGTAAAAGTCCCATCCTTCTCGGCAAAGCTCGTACTCGGCAGCACCACATGGGCCATCTGTGCAGTCTCGGACATGAAGATGTCCTGCGCCACAAAGAAATCGAGCGCTTCCAATGCCTCCTTGGCATGACGTGCATCAGGATCGCTTAAGAGGGGATTCTCGCCGATAAGATAGAGGGCCTTGATTTCCTTTCTGTATGCAGCATCCAGTATCTCGAGCAAGGTGAGGCCATCCTCTCTCGGCAGGTAGGTACCCCATGCATCCTCAAACTTCTTCCGTATCTCATCGTTAGCTACCGCTTGATAGCCGGTATACACGTTCGGCAGTGCTCCGAGGTCGCAGGCTCCTTGGACATTGTTCTGACCCCTCAGAGGGTTTACGCCTGTCGATGGTTTCCCCACATTGCCGGTAAGCATGGCCAGGTTTGCCGTAGCCATGACATTGTCGGTACCGTGGGATGACTGGGTAATCCCCATCGCATAGAGGATTGAGGATGGCTTTTGGGTAGCATATATTCTGGCCGCCTCGACTATTTTTTCTTTGGGAACGCCGGTAATCTCCTCGGTCCTAGCAAGATCAAACTGTCCGAGGGAATCGGCGAATGCCTCGAAATTCTCGCAACGCTCCTCGATGAAGGCCTTGTCATGAAGATTCTCATCCACGATAACCCGCATCATACCCATGAGCAAGGCAACATCGCTTCCGGGATTGTGCTGCAGCCACAGGTGCGCATCCTGCACCAGCTCTATCTCTCGCGGGTTGGCCACGATCAGCTTGGTGCCCTTTCTCGCTGCCTGCTTTACCCTCATTCCAATCACGGGATGCGCATAGGTGGTATTGGTGCCTATTGCAAGGATGCAGCCGGCATGACTTATTTCATCTATGCTGTTGGTCATGGCGCCTGCCCCGAAGCTCTTAGCCAGGCCCGCCACTGTAGAAGCATGACACAACCGTGCGCAGTGATCAACATTGTTCGTACCGAGAACTGCCCGTGCAAACTTTTGGGCTACATAATTATCCTCATTGGTGCACTTCGCTGAGGAGATGACCGCTACTTCATGAGGCTTGTAGCCGGCCATCCGCTCGGCAATCATATCAAGCGCCTCATCCCATGATGCCTCCTCGAAGGTCCCGTTTCTCCTGACAAGGGGCATGCGGAGACGATCGGAATGGTGCACATACTCAATGATTCCAAACTTACCCTTTACACAGGCCTGCCCCTCATTGACCGTGCCGTCTCCCTTTGGCGCTACCCCTGTAATCCTATCCCTCTTGATCTGGAGCTCCAACTGGCATCCTACCCCGCAATAGGGACAGGTAGTAAGGACCTCCCGTTCGGGAACCCCTTCCCACTTATTGGCCCATTCGGTCAAAGCACCTGTGGGACAAACATCAACACAGGCTCCGCAGAACTGGCAGCCTGACTCTTCAAGGGTAGGCGCCTTGCTGCCGATGAGCACCTTTCCGTCGTGAAACACAAGCCCGATGGCGCTATTGCCCCTTACATCCTGACATGCCCTCACGCACCGGGTGCAGGCAATACAGAGGTTATAGTTTCGCTCGAAAAAGGGATCAGAGTCCACCACGGGCAGGTCCTTAAATTCATAGGGAGGTGTGGTGGGATCCATTCCTATGTATGTGGCTACATCCTGCAGCTCACACCTGAGATTGTTGGGGCAGAACTCACAGCCCGTGACTACCTCTGCCTTACGGAAGCTGCCCCTGAATGGATCACAATCCTCTTTCCGGTCGCAGCCAAGACATACATTGGGATGGTCTGCGAGGATGACCTTTAAGTTCTCCCTGCGTTTTTCCTGAATCTCCGGGGTAGTGGTCTGGACCACCATGCCGTCCGCAACCTCGGTGGTACAGGAAGTAACGAGTTCATCGATGCCCTCTACCTTGACCAGACAGAGCTGGCACCCCCCGAACTCCGTCAACGAGTCATCGTTCTTTGCTGTCTCGTTACCACGGTATATTACCTCAAAGGGCTTCACCTGCCTCGATGATGGTAGATTGGGATGAGAGCACAGCGCCGGAATATAGATACCAGCGCTTCGTGCAGCCTGAAGGACCGTAACATCCTTCTCAACGATAATAGTTGTGCCATCTATAGTAACATTCATTATCTTTCCTCGCCTTCACTATAATAGCATTCACGATAACCCAGGTTTATTTCGTCCCAGAAAACCACGTCCTTTGGGCGTGGATTCTTTACAATATAATAATTGTTTTTGAGTCCCGCTTGCGGGGCGTTATATAAAATCGCAAAGCGATTTTATAGCCCCATAAAATGGGTTTCGGTGTCTATAATATCCAATAAGGTACATTGTCAAGAAAATTGTTGGTACATGTGCTTCAAAACCATTGGGCGATATTCAAAAAGGATTGGTATTATTTGGATTCGTGGTGGTTAGGCGAGTTTTTTTCAAGGTTGTTTCCTTGATGGCAATGGGACGCATCCTTAGATTCGGATTTGATAATGTATCGAATCGTCTCAATGGCGCCAAGGAGAGCCGCAAGAAGAGCTGGGTAATGCAGGATAGAAATCAAAAACCGTTATCTTGAGAGCTCGATTGGTCTACAAGAAAGAATTTTCCATTTTCTGTTTTTGCAACCATACCGCCCTGGACCAGGGATTCGAGGGCCTTGGGCCGATAGTCCCTCAAGCCAATCCTGAAATAGTGCGTCTGCGCATAGGGAAGCTCAGCAGCAGAGCCAGGATCAAAGGCTTGCCTGAGCTCGAGATCTTGGACGATGAGCCTTGCGTTGCTCCTTATTCGATAAGCAATCCCGACTCGAGTGATAAAAAAAACAATGATAAGAAAAATAATTCCTATGGCAATCTGCATGGATTCAAGCCTACTTCATACTTCCCAAAAATGATAGCTGACCGTTAATCATCCGGATTGCCTTACTCGATACCAGAAAGACTGCAACCTGTCAAACAGGCAAACTATTCAAAAAAAATTCGAAAAAAGCCATCAATTTTTTAACACCACACCACAATTTGTTCTTGACAAGCTTAATTTGATATAATATGAAACCAATCAGTCAGACAAGGCAAGGATGGGATCGGACGCATTCGTCTCTGGCACTTGGAGGACGCTTCTATCGCCAGCCTGACTCCATTCGTGCAGGGAATCGCTCAGCCGGGTAGCACAATCCGCACTGACGACTGTGTGGGATAGTGTACCTTGCGGTTTTGGACATGTTGTTATACCTTCGAACGAATTAGCACTTGCGCATCGTATAGTTGCGCTCTTGAAACGCTGACTTTTGGGCACCTATCAAGGGGCTGTACGGCCGTCGCATCTGGTGTACTACCTTGATGAGTTTACATTCCGTTTCAATCGCCGTACTTCCGCTTCACGGGGCAAATTGTTCTATCGCTTGGTGCAGCAAGCCATGATGGTTGACCCAGCACCCGGCTCTGCTCCCAAGGGACAAGCCATGCCATTCCTTGAGGGAACAGAAAATCTTAATCTCGATCTTATCG
>CAYPNL010000098.1:0-4607 GCA_964412045.1 uncultured Desulfobacteraceae bacterium | reverse complement strand
CCGGAATCCAGTAAATTCAACAGGTTCTGGATGCCGGATCAAAGCCCGCCCTGGACTTGATCCAGGGTCCGGCATGACGATTATAGGACTTTTTACGAGACCATCAATATTAGAATAGATAAATTTCCTTGTTTTTCCAGTTTCCAGTTTCTAGTTTCCAATATCAATGCAAAACCGCTTTCATAGCTGCTGCGCTCGACTGGATGACCGATTCTGAGATATCGATCGGGCCGGTAGCGCCACCGCACACGTATATTCCCTCAACATTGGTTTCAAGCGGCGCCGACAGCGGGTCCCTCTCCTTGAAGAATCCCAGATCATCAAGCTCGATCTTGAGGATCTTCGCCAACCTTTTATTTCTCTCGCTGGGGATGAGACCGGTGGAAAGAACCAGGAGCTCTACCTGCTGCTGCTCGATTTGACCCGTATCCAGGTTCTCGTAGCGAACAGTCACATCCTTGGTCTCCGGATCCTCGAAGACATCATAAGGCCTGGCCTTGACATACCTGACGCCCATTTCCCTGGCCTTCTGGTAGAACCCCCAGAAACCCTTCCCGTATGCCTTGAGGTCGTTGTAGAAAACCGTTACCTCAGCGGCTGCATCGTGCTCCTTGGTTATAATGGTCTGTTTGGTGGCTACCATGCAACATACCTTCGAGCAGTATGGCAATCCCTTGGCTAACCCCCGACCTGCGCATTGAATCCAGGCGATCGTTTTTGCATGTTTCCCGTCCGAGGGCCTGATAATCTCGCCTGCTGTGGGACCTCCGGCATTCATCAGCCTCTCAAACTGGGTGTTCGTGATCACGTTTTCATAGATATCATAGCCGTACAGCCCTGTATCCGGCTCTGCGGATCGTATGCCCGTGGCCACGATAATCTCGTCAACCTCAATGTCCATGGGCCTGTCAGCCTGCCACAGGACCACCGCATCCTTTCCCTCCTCTTTGCATGCCTTGACGCACAGCGCAATGGGGCATTCCCTGCACTGGCTACAGTCCACCACGCATCCCCCAATACAGGCCCCCTGCTCGCGCATCTTACCGGAGCGGCACCGGGGATCGAGGACCGATACATTCGGAACGGCCTGCGGAAAGGGCATGTATATGAGCTTCCGTATGCCGCCGATCTTTCCATCAAGTTCATCGGGAACACTCACCGGGCAGACCTCAACACATTTCCCGCATCCGGTGCACTTCTCCTCATCGATATATCTGGCCTTCTTGATTACTCTCGCGGTAAAGAGGCCATCGTGTTCGTTCACCCTTCTTACCTCGGTGTTGGTGAGTATTTCAATGTTGGGATGATTGTCGACCTCATACATAAGGGGGGACTCTATACATATGGAGCAATCGTTGGTGGGGAAGGTTTTATCAAGCCTCGCCATCATACCGCCTATGCTGGCAGTATCGTCGACGAGGTACACCTTGCAGCCGTAGTCGGCTGCGTTCAGGGCTGCATTGATGCCGGCAATGCCCCCTCCGATTATCAAGAGTGTCTTGGGCATGGATTTTGTTTGTGGGGTTTTTGGGTTTATTGAGTTTGTTGTGTTTCTTGGGTTCTTTTTCGTTATTTAGCCTGGGTTGAGTGTTCACCGTTCATCTTAGGCTTAAAAAAACAACACAACAAACCCAATGAACTCAACAAACACGGTTAACGAATTGCACATCAAAGCTAGCTTACCATTATATCTCTGTTAGGATAAGAGCCCCTGCTTTACACACAGCCTCACACGTGCCGCAGCCCAAACAGTTCTGGTTGCGAGCCGGAAAGGATTTCCCTCCCGCCATCTCAAAGACATCCACCGGGCAGAAATCGGCGCACTCACCACAGCCGTTACATCGAGAGCTTTCGACCTTTATCAGATAAACGGGGTAATCCCTCTTTTCCATCCTCACGCAGTATCATTTTTCTTGACAACGATTTTGTATACAGTATACATATCCTAGTCAAGAAAATAGTGTGGCATCTGATACCTTTTTCCCTCAGACACAAGATCTTGCTACTCGGATCACCGAATTGTTCATAATGGCATACCAAGAAACAAGGAGAAACGCCATGTCCCAAGAAAGCAAGCTCTACCCCTCATTTCGTAATCCCTTATGCTTGAAGCTCGATCGTCCCCTTCCCGAGGAGATAGCGGTAATCGGCGCAGGAACGATTGGACCGGATATAGGCTATTACCTGAAATCGGCCCTTCCGGCAACAAAACTCTTTCTCGTGGATGTGGTGGAGGAGCCCTTGAAGAACGCCGAGAAAAGGATTTCAGGGTACGTCCAAAAAGCAGTGGACAGAAGAAAACTGACCGAAGACCAGGCCCATGTTATCCTCGGCGATATCACTTACACCATGGACTATGAGAGGATCAAGGGGTGCGATCTGGTGATTGAGGCCGCCACCGAGAACATACCCTTGAAGCAGAAGATCTTTGAGGACGTAGAAGCCCTTGTCAGCGAGGAGACCATCATCACCTCGAATACCAGCTCCATACCTGCTGACAGGATCTTTGCGAACATGAGGAGGCCTGAAAACTCTACGATAACCCACTTTTTCGCGCCGGCATGGCGGAGCCTGCCGGTTGAGGTAATTCGTTGGGATAGAGTGAGCCCCGAGGTCGTTGATTACCTGTTCTGGCTTTTCGCCGTTACGGGCAAAGCGCCCCTCATAACCGACAACGCTATTTGCTTCATGTTGGACCGCATCTTCGATAACTGGTGTAATGAGGCCGCTTATCTGCTGGAGCATGCATCGGCGAGCCAGATCGACAAGGTGGCGGAGGAATTCGTGTTTGCAGGCCCTTTCTATGTCCTCAATATGGCGAACGGCAACCCCATTATCATTGAAACCAACACGCTTCAGATGGAAGAAGGCGCTCACTACAAGCCGGCTCAAATCCTGGGCTCAGTTGCCGCGTGGCAAACCCATAGGCCGGGCTCAAAGGTAGATCTTCCCGAGGAGTTAGGCGCTCTGATACGAGACAGACTGCTGGGCATTCTCTTCTCCCAGTCCTTTGATATCATCGACAGGGGCATCGGCGCCAGAGAAGACCTCAATTTTGGTTGTCAGATCGCCCTTGGATTCAGGAAAGGCCCCTTTGATATTATGCAGGAGATCGGTGAGGGAGAGGTCGAGCGGATCATGGCGAGATTTCAGAGGGAAAGGCCCGGATTTCCGATGGCGAGGCAACCTTTTTCCACATACCAGAACTTCGCGCGCCACCTCATCGTTGATGAGATTGACGGGGTTGTCATTATCACCCTCAGGCGGCCGCAGGCGATGAATGCCATCAGCGACGAGATCAATGACGAGATCCTTTCGGTGTTAAAGGAACATATAGACAATCCCTCGGTCAAGGGATTTGTCATCACCGGATACGGGACTACCGCTTTTTCAGCCGGCGCCGACATCGGTAAGTTCCCTCAGACTCTTGGAAACAAGGATGCGGCGCTTCAATACGCAAAGGACTGCGCACAGGTGCAGCTCTTCATGGACCAGATGGAAAAGCCGATCGTTGCGGCGATAAACGGCATGGCCCTGGGCGGAGGCTTAGAGGTGGCGCTTCGATGTCATGGCATGGTGGCAACAAAAAACGCGGTCTTCCAATTCCCTGAGATCACCCTCGGGATCCTGCCGGGAATAGGCGGGTGCATCGTCCCCTATAGAAAGTGGCCTCAGGGAGCGGCGATCTTCCATCAGATGATCTGCCTTGCCGGGCGCATTACAGCCAAGGAGGCTTTTGATATCGGCATGGTGGGAAGGATCGCCGATGACTACGCCGAGATGATCAGGGAGGCGGTACAGGAGGTGCATGCCTTGCAGGGAAAGATCCAGAGGATCCCGGACAGGCCTGTTCCTATCCCTGAGATCACCATCCCCGAAGAACCGAAGGCAGGAAAACTCCCCTTGAGCCGGGAGGCCATCTCGATTATAGCCAAGACCATCAAGGCAGGTGCTGCCGCCGATTCCTTTACAGAAGCCCTTGAGATAGGGTATCAAGGCTCAGCCGAGATTGCCTGCACCGATGCGGCAAAGGAAGGGATCTCGGCATTTCTCGAGAAGAGAAGGCCGCAGTTTACGAAATAGGTGAGGAAATTGTCGGGATAAGAAAAGGAGGATTTGCCGTGAAACTATTTCAAGATATGACGATCTTGTCCCTGGAACAGGCCACAACACTGCCCTATCTTACCTACAGGCTTGCACAGGACGGGATGAATGTCATTCGGGTGGAACATCCGGTCTATGGCGACCCTAACCGGATGATCGGAGATAACTATCTCAAAGAGGAGCGGATGTATTCCTATTACCTCTGCATCAATGCAGGGAAAAAGGCGATCACCCTGAACCTGGCCGAGGAAAAAGGGAAACAGATTCTCAGAGAGCTGATTCTAAGATATACGGTGGATATATTTGCCACCAATCAGTTGCCGAGGAACTATGAAAAACTGGGAGTAGATTATGATAGCTTACGGGAGATTAAACCGGATATCATCTGGCTTGGTATCACCGGGTTCGGCCCTGAGAGCAATGAGGCAGCTTATGAGCCGATTCTCGAGGCAAGGTCTGGGTTAATGGAGGTAACCGGCGAGGCTGACGGTGATCCCCAGTCA
>CAYPNL010000097.1:0-4831 GCA_964412045.1 uncultured Desulfobacteraceae bacterium | reverse complement strand
GGGATTGAATTTGTCGCCGAGCCTCTCCTTCTCCTTTTCCATGAAATAGAGGATATCCCCCAGTGTTACCACACAGGGGAAGCACTCCTTGCCCGAGGTATACTTTTTCCCAAGGTCCAGCCCCGTATAGGTCTCCATAACCTCTGCCTGGGTACCATAGCTCTGAAATACACCGGCCAAGAGGTGACTGTTCATAGGGTTCATCTCAGGGATGAGAAACCTCTTCCCCTGAGCAGAGAATCGCCCAACGCGCTCGGACATGTCCCTGAAGGTATCTAATTGCGTCACTTTTTCCATATGTTAGTCCCCCATTGCGGTGACTTTTTTGGTTTCATATCCCATGGATTCCATTTTTTGGACGGATGCTATCACGTTCTTGAAGGCCTCAAGGCGTGTCATCACTCCTGCAACGGCGCTGTGTTCATCCAGCTCCAGGATGAGGTAGGGCTTGTCTTCCATAATGTATTTATAGAAGTGCTCATTGAAGGAATCCTGGCCGCAGCTGAAGTTGGTCAGATGAAGGCCGAAGAAGTTGGGCGTAAGCTTAATACGCTTGGCTGCTTGCAATATCTGGTAGCCGGAAGCCCAGTACATGTTCGGAAAATCGGAGAGATCTACGCCCCTGACGTCAATGAAGTCCATGGGAAGGGCTGTTAAGCCGATCTTGGCCAGGTTCTGTCCGAGCCTGAGATTCAGCCGCTCATCAAACAGATTATACGGCCTGCCCGTTACCAAAACCAGTGGTTCCTTTTGACCGAGGGATGCTATCACCCTTGCTCCATGAGCGTAAAGCGCGTTTTCAAAGTCGTGGTGCCTAGCGAAGGCGATGTCAAGTGCCTCCCTGATCTGGCGCAGGCTCTTGCCCAGGGTTTTGCCCATGTGGGAATGTAATTCTATGCTGATCAGATCCGGGCTGTAGTTCAGGTGGACGGTGGTATTTAAGATCTCATCTTCCTTCAGGTCCAACGCTGTCTTGAGCATATATTGATTCCCTTGAACCAGCGGGCAATAGAAGGAATTCTCCTTTTTGGACTCAGAAGGAACATCTATAATCGTGGGAAGGAACAGGTGCCGTGTCTTTCCAAGGAGATCAATGACGTGCCCGTGGGAGACCTTCACTGGAAAGCAGGTCTCTGTGGTCATGGACTCAATGCCCATCTTTGAGATACGGTCGTTGGTCTTCGGCGTCAACACCGCCCGATATCCCAGTGCATCGAAGAAGGCTGCCCAGAAAAGGGCGAATTGATGATTGTAGAGCGCCCTCTGCATGCCCACGGTCGGTCTGCCATCGATCTCGAAGATAGCCCTGGTGTCCTGCTGTGCATCCTTTTTCAAATCTCCCAGGTCATGGGAGAGTCCCTTGAGGTGGCTCTCCCAGATGGTATCCCGCAGTTTGAAGTAATCCTCCTTTTTCTCGCCATAACTGGCTCTTACCTCATACCTGCCGCATTCCCCACCCCACACGCTCTTCCTTCCACCGAAGTTGTAGATCTTGAGCTTACACTCGTTGTGGCAGTTGGGGTCTGCATGACAGACGGCTTCCTTGAATTCAAGCGTGTCGCCGATCGCTTCATCGATATCCCTGGCCGATGATGTCTCCTTATGTTCCTTTGCCATCTTCTCCTGAACGCTGATGGCAGCACCGAATCCCCCGAGCACCTCCCGGTGCTTTGGGATCAATATGCCCTTGCCCAGCACCGCCTCAAAGGCAGACACGATAGCCTTATTGAGGGATGGGCCTCCCAGAAACATAATCCTCTCGCCTATCCTTTTGTTTCCGACAACCCTATGGAGGTAGTTAAAGACGATCGCGTAACAGAGGCCGGCGATGAGGTCATTCTTTTCGGCGCCTTTCTGCGCATACGATACAAGATCCGATTCCATGAATACCGTGCAGCGTTCGGTCAATTTGATCGGGTTGTCTGATGATAAGGCTATTTGCTGGAATTCCTCAACGATGTTGATGCCGTTTTTGTTTGCAAGCTCATGGAGAAAGCTCCCGGTTCCCGCTGCGCATACCTTATTCATGTCGAAATCAAGAGGATGGGTGTTGGAGATGGAGATGTATTTGCTGTCCTGACCGCCGATCTCAAAAATCGTATCGATCAAAGGATCGATCTCTACGGCGCCACGGGCATGGGCGGTGATCTCATCGATAATCAGGTCTGCATTCAGGAAGTCGCCGACCACCATTCGTCCAGATCCTGTTGTGGCGACTCCTCGTAAGTCAATGGAATTTCCCTGCCGTTCTCTGAGTACCCTCAAGAGCGTTTGAGTGCCCTCGATGGGCTTTCCCATGGTCTGCCGGTATTCCTTGTCGATGATTTCCCTCTTCTGGTCCATCAGGGCGTACTTGATGGTGGTGGAGCCTATATCAAGCCCTAAGAATACCGGTATCTTTTTCTTTCGAGCAGGTAATGGCTTTACCGCATTGTCCTGCGGGAAATCCGTTTTGATGAGCTCGAGTTTCGGGGCAGACGAGAATGAGAAGGCGCCCTTTTTGGTAATGGCTTTGAGCTCCTCTAATGCGGGCTTGCCGGCGATACCCTGTTCTCTGGCCTGGAGCGCCACCCCCAAGGAACCGATAGATGTGGAATGCTCGGGGACAATCAGGTCGGGAAAGTGCTGCCTGAATGCCATGACCTGAAGCTCGTTCAGGGTGAGGCCGCCGATAAACATAATGGGCGGTAAGAGCACGCGATTCGAGACAATGGTGCTGAGGTAGTTCGATGCATTCCCCTCATGGAGGCCGGCAATGATATCTTCGAGTTTTTCACCCTTGTTCTGGAGGTGTATCATGTCCGACTTGGTGAACACGGTACACCGGCAGGCCACCCGCGCAGGACTCTTGCTCTTCAGACCCAGGGAAATGAAATCTTCCAGGATCTTGGTGATGTGCGCTTCTGAGGTATCGAAGTCCTTTCCATAGATTGACGAGGCCAATCGCTCTGCCTGCTGATCGATAAAAGATCCCGTACCGGAGGCGCAGGGGGTGTTGCTGTTGAAGTCCTCGAGCTCCCACCTGCCTTCGTGGTGAGTCAGTATATACAGGGCGGTATCCTGGCCGCCCATGCTGATGATGGATCGCACATCCGGCAGCAGGCGCACGGCGCCGAGGATCTGAGCAATCGATTCGAACTCATAGAACCCGCCCAGCCGTTCGCTGATAATCCTTCCATGATTCCCGGTGAAGGCAACGGCCTTGATGCTCGCAACGCCGAAGCGATCATAGAGATCGCTCACAATTTCATGCACACGGGCCTCTACTGCGCCGAGGTGTCTGGTATAGGGATACTCAAAGATCGGTTCACCCTTATCGTTCACCACCATGGCATTCACACTCACCGAACCGGCGTCAACGCCGATATAATACCCTTCCATACCAACTTCCTTTTATGAAGAGAAATATGCTATTCACGAAATGCCGGAAGCGGATTAAGACATGCCCCGCATTGCTCTGGTCATCCGGCTCAGGGTGTAAGGCGCATGGCGCACGGCCTTATGCCTTGCGCCTTTAGCCTATTCCCACATCATCCTCAATCGATTAGAAACTCGACATGCCTCGTAGGATCTTGACCTATGGAGGCATCTAGTGTGCCTCGTCCCAGTTGCTGCCCCAGTTTATATCCACTCGCAGGGGGATTTTCAAGGGATAAACACCCTCCATCTCATCTTTTATGATCGTGGCGGCTCTCTCGATCTCTTCCTTAGGGACCTCGAATACCAACTCATCGTGAACCTGGAGGAGCATATTCGTGTTCAGGTGTTCGGTGCGGAGCCTTTCGGCAATCCGTATCATGGCCATTTTTATAAGGTCTGCAGCAGTGCCTTGAATGGGGGTATTAATCGCGGTCCTCTCCGCCTCGCTCTTAAGATTTCCTTTATCGCTGTGTATGTGCGGGAGGTTCCTCCTCCTGTTGAACAGCGTGGTCACGTATCCGTTGTGCCGTGCCTGGTCTATGATTGTTTCCTTAAATTCCTTCACCCCCTTGTATCGTTCATAGTAGCTATCGAGGTATGCCTGAGCCACCTTGTTGTGGATCCCGAGCTCCTTGGCCAGACGGACAGGACCCATACCATAGATGATCCCGAAGTTGATCGTCTTGGCCATGCGGCGCATATCAGAGGTGACCATCTTCGGGTCCAGATTGAATACCTCGGCGGCGGTCCTCGTGTGGACATCCTCTCCCCTGGTGAATGCATCAAGCAGAACGGGATCGTCAGAGTAGTGGGCGAACACCCGAAGCTCGATCTGTGAGTAATCGGCTGAGAGCAGCAGATGGCCGCTTTCTGCGACAAAACCTCTCCGTATCTCCCTGCCTTCCTCGGTCCTGATAGGTATATTCTGGAGATTCGGGTTGCTGCTGCTCAGTCTTCCTGTTGCGGTTACTGTCTGATTGTATGAGGTGTGCACCCTTCCGGTGGAAGGATGAACCAGATGAACCAGGGCATCCAGATACGTGGATTTAAGCTTGGTAATAGTCCTGAATCGCAGGAGGAGCGAGGGCACTTCGTGAAGGGCAGCCAGCTCGGTAAGGACCTCAAAATCCGTGGAGTATTCCGATTTCTTTCTCGTCTTTTTTTTGACCGGCAGTTTCAATTTTTCAAAGAGTATGGCGCCTAACTGCTGGGGCGAGTTGATATTGAAGGGCTCGCCGGTAAGCTCAAAGATCCTCTGTTCGAGGGAGGAAAGCTCATGGGCAAAACGCTCGGACATAGCCTTGAAGAATTTGACATCTATCTTGACCCCGGTCGTCTCCATCGCGATCAGGACAGGGACCAGCTTCATCTCCAGATCCTGAAACAGGGCATAGTTACCGGTCTCATTGAG
>CAYPNL010000096.1:0-6356 GCA_964412045.1 uncultured Desulfobacteraceae bacterium | reverse complement strand
GGGTGCACGCCGCCCCCACCTGCTCCTTCAGCACCTCTCTCAGTGCTGAGTGCCCTCATCCCATGAAGGGGGTGATGGTGAGGGAGAGAGGTGTATTCTGTGGTAATCTTCACGTGCTCTGAGGTCGTAATCTCCAGGTGAGGTTTCTATGCCAAGGAGAACAGGAGTTCACGTTCATCACCTGAGGCGACTTTACGTTCTTAAGAATCTTCCGTAAGGTATCTCTCGACTGTTGCCTGTTCTTTCAGTTTCTGAACATACAGAACAACTTCCTGTTGGACCTTTTGCTGAGTGAGATAGCGTTTGAGTCCATCCTTGATGTCATCAAAGGCCAAAACAGTTTCCGGCGTTTTATCGTTGACCTTGATCAGGTGATATCCAAATGTGGTCTCGACAACATCACTTATTTCTCCGGGCATCAGAGCAAAGGCTGCATCTTCAAAAGGTTTGGCCATTTGCCCTTGAGCGAAGTAGCCAAGGTCCCCGCCCTTGGAGCCACTGGGACACTGGGAAAACTCCTTGGCAAGTGCGGCGAAGTCTTCACCCTGTCGCAGTTTCTGCTGAATTTTCTCGATCTTCATTCGTGCAGAGGTTATCTTTGATTGATCTTCCTGAGGGCCAACCTTAATGAGAATATGGCTGGCCCGCACCTGCTCTTGCTGTTTGAAGGACTCAGAGTTGCTTTGGTAGTATGCCTTAACCTCTTCCTCAGAAAGCGTGACCTTTTCAACAAACTTCCCGGCTATGAATTCATCGATGGCCAAACCACGCTCGATCTGAGATTTTAGCTCAACCTCAGAGAGATGAGCCTCATTCAATACGCTCTCGAAGTCGGCTTCAGCAGGAAAATTCTTTTTCATTGCCTCTAGTTTTTCGTCGACTTCCGCCTGCCTAACCTTGATTCCCCTCCTTTGGCTTTCCTGATAGAGCAACTCGCGATTAATAAGCTGCTCAAGGACTTCCTGTTTCAGTTTTGATAACTGGGAATCAATAAGCGGCTTTCCTGCATTCATGAGCCTTTGCTCGACAAGGCTCACCTCTCTGTCAAAATCTGCCTTGGGGATTGACGAGCCGTCAACAACCGCAACTCGATTCTCCGGAGGCCTTTTTACGAGTGGCAAAGCCAGCAGCACAACCACCAGACAGATTGCAATAGCTGTGAGTACCCACAACCATTTCTTACGCATTATCCGCATTCATATGCCTCCCTTCGAAAGCCATTAAAAAATGAGAAAGAGCACTCGGATGACCCATTCCCTATCCCATGGGGGGAGGAATAAGTCAACGCATTTTTTGATTTTTATCCTTCAGTAAGTCCTTGAGCCCGGAGAACGGCTTGTAGGTAGAAGGCGGCTCTTGCTCGCCTCCTGGTGTCGGCCCTTCATACCACTGCTCATCCAGATACTTCGAATGCTCCTGATCATGGCAGTAAATGCACAGCAGTTCCCAGTTGCTGCCGTCAGGGGGATTATTATCGTGGTTGTGATCCTTGTGATGGACCGTAAGTTCACGAACTCTCTTGCCCGAAAATTCCCTCCCACATCGTGCACAGATCCACGGGAACATCTTGAGCGCCCGTTCCCGATACTGCTTCTCTCGACGCGCCCGGCTGCGTCGGGCCTCGGCAACGATCTGATCCATTCTGTCTATATCTGACGGCGTCTCTTTTGATGACATGTGCTTTTCTTTGACTGGTGGATCTCAGAGACCTTTACAATACCACGAATCTTTTCATAGTGATCAGAGAACCTTCCACCCAATTGCACTGTTTATAGCAATACGGACAACATCAATCGCCGAATTGATGGCTTTTTCTGCCATTGCTAAACTGATGCCTTCCAAAGAGGTGAGCACCATCTTCATGGATCGTTGATGGAGTCTCGATAAAACCTCGGCCTGCTCTTCTGTGATTTCAGCGGTTGACCTCCATAAGGCGATCTCCGCCATGTTTCGTGCAAACTTCCTGGATTCGCTTTCGACAAATATCTTTGCCTCTGGCCATTTTTCACCCAATACAGCTTGGGCGGCAGTTATCATTTGCTGGGCAATGTTCTCTGCATCAATACCGGCCATGATTACTCTTCCTCTTTGTTATTGCGAATAAGTCGTCCCTTGCTTCCATTTCAAATACAGCAGATTTTCAACTATCGCCCGAAACGATTGATCCAATGCCTGTTCAGCGCTTTGAAGGGCCTTTTTGTCCGGCATGGTTTTATGTAGGAGCTCTAAGTCATCATATTGCTGCTGCAGGTCCTTGAAATTTTTGGTGAGTGGATTTCTCTTGAGGGCTTTTTCAGTTACGTCAGCCCGTAAGATCAGCGCGGCAATGTGGCCTTGCACTTCTTCATAAAATGGTTTGTTCGCCTCATAGGATGCCTCGTGCCCAGATGCCCTTATCAGTTTTGAGAAAAAGACCTTGGTTTTTTTATAAAGTTCTGCGACTGACTGATCGGTAATTTCATCATAGTCCCCAACTAACGTAATTCTAAACGCGCATCCTGCTGTTTGCACGGCCAGGATGATGAACATGATCAAAATGATGTATTTTTTTAAAAGGAAGGGACTGAATGCGACAGAGGTCTTCATAGTACGTTTTGAATCTTTTCAAATTTAGTTGGTGGTATGATAATTGTCATTACCTATCCGGAAGGTCTGTTGTCAAGGTTTTTATGATTTTTATCTCACGCCCGCTTTGCTTGAGCTCGCGGAGGATGCTGCTGGAGGTATATTTTTTTCTTGACATACAACATGTAGGGTTTTATGCTAATCACCATCACAAGATGTTATAATACATTCAGAAATGTGCTTTTTCAGCAAGAGGGGGGAAGTCATGCTGACAGAGACGGTCTTGGTCATGAGGGACGGGAATCTGATCCCGAATGCCGTAAAATGGAGCGATGATATCATTAGCGGCATTCTGGTTGACCAGAACGAGCTTAACAGCGAAAAGGCCAACGAGATCACGGTGTCCTTAAGGGCCGACATCGAGGAGATGGGCTTAAACGAGATAAAGCTCCCCTTGCTTGCCAAGATCATCGATGCCAAGATGTTGGAGTACGGGTTTACCTCTACCAAACCCATTCACCTCAGCCAGGATTCATTTGACCTGCGAATAGAGAGCAGGCTCTCCCCCAACGCCTTCACTGTGCTGAAAAGGCGCTATCTGAGAAAAGACGAAGATGGAAAAGTGATCGAAAGCCCTGAGGAGATGTTCCGAAGGGTAGCGCACCATGTATCGCTGGCCGAGATGAACTACCAGAGCGCTGATCGCGTGCAGGAGATAGAGGAATCCTTCTACAAGCTGATGACCGAACTCAAGTTCCTGCCCAACTCCCCGACCCTGATGAATGCGGGAACAGAGCTAGGGCAGCTCGCTGCATGCTTTGTACTCCCCGTTGAGGACAGCATGGAGGGGATCTTCGATTCCCTGAAGAGCGCCGCCTTGATTCACAAATCGGGAGGGGGAACGGGGTTTGCCTTCTCCAGGCTCCGGCCCAAGAACAGCCGCGTGGGGTCAACAGGTGGTGTGGCATCTGGGCCGGTATCCTTTATGAAGATATTCAACACCGCAACTGAGCAAGTCAAGCAGGGCGGCACTAGGAGGGGCGCCAACATGGCCATACTCCGCGTGGATCACCCCGATATCCTGGAGTTTATCAACAGCAAACGGGATGACAAGGAGCTTACCAACTTCAACATCTCAGTAGGACTTACCGAGGAGTTCATGGAGGCACTAAGGAATACTACCACCTATGCACTGATCGATCCTCTCACGAAACAGGAGACTGCTCGCTTGGGCGCAGCAGAGGTATATGAAAAGATTGTGCACCAGGCGTGGGAGACTGGAGATCCCGGCGTCATCTTCCTCAATAGAATAAATGCCGACAACGTAACCCCTGAGATAGGTGAGATAGAGAGCACCAACCCGTGCGGAGAGCAGCCGCTTCTTCCCTATGAGGCATGCAACCTTGGCTCTATCAATATAGCGAAATTCGTTCTGCATGATGAAGATGGCGTCCGGATCGATAAAAAGGCCCTGGGGGAGGTAGTGGCCATCACCGTGCGGTTCCTGGATAACGCAATCGATATGTCTCGGTATCCTCTTGATGAGATCACGGAATTGGCCCATGGCAATCGCAAGATAGGCCTGGGGCTGATGGGCTTTGGAGATATGCTGTATCAGATGGGAATCCCCTACAATAGCGAGAGGGCACTGGATGTGGCCGAGGAGGTGATGTCCTTTGTCCAGGCGGAGTCCAAGAAGGCGAGCACTTGGCTCGCAAAGGAGCGAGGAGTATTTCCCAACTTCGAGAGGAGCATCTTCAAGGGTAATCCCGAGTGCCGATACAGGAATGCCACCACAACCACCATTGCGCCTACGGGGACACTCAGCATCATAGCAGAATGCTCCAGCGGCATTGAGCCGCTCTTTGGATTGAGCTTTGCCAGAAACGTTATGGACAACGATACCTTGATCGAGGTGAATCCGTACTTTGAGACCGTGGCAAAGGAACGGAATTTTTACTCAGAGGAACTTATGGCAAGGCTTGCAAGGCAGGGATCACTCAAGGGTATCAAGGAAATACCGGATGATGTGACAGAGGTCTTCGTTACCGCCCATGACATAGACCCTGAGTGGCACGTAAGGATGCAGGCCGCCTTCCAGAAACACACGGATAATGCGGTCTCTAAAACCGTGAATCTCCCCCACAATGCAACACCGGATGATGTCCGAAACATCTATAACCTGGCCTATGCGCTCGGATGCAAGGGGGTCACTATTTACAGGGACGGGAGCAAGAAAGGGCAGGTACTGAGCTTCGATAAAAAGAAGGATGAGGATACCTTTTATACTGCCGTGAAAGATCGGCCTGAAACCGTACAGGGGTTTACCACCAAGATAAAGACGGGCCTTGGTAATCTCTACATAAACGTGACTGAATATGAAGGGAGGCCTTTTGAGGTCTTTCCCATCATCGGAAAATCCGGAAAATCAACCACAGCCAAGACCGAGGCTATTGGCAGGTTGGTCTCCCTTGCCTTGCGAGCCGGTGTGAAGGTAGATGATATTGTGGCGCAGCTTAAGGGGATAAGCGGTGAGCATCCCGTGTTTCAAAAGGATGGATTGGTGCTTTCTATACCCGATGCCATCGCTAAGTTGCTCGAAAAGCGCTACCTAAACAAGGAAAGCAGTAAGGTAATGGATAAAGGGGAATCCCTCAAGGGGGAGAAATGCCCGGAATGCGGCCAGCCCATTTCCTTTGAGGAAGGGTGCCTGACCTGCCATTTCTGCGGTTATACGAGGTGCAACTAGCCGGCTCGTAACTAATCAGGTAGATAGGTTGACTACGTGAGTAGTCACGCCGGCTCTAAAGGAAAGGAAACCCTCATGGCATTCTTTACTATACAAGAAAAGGAGAAGATTATTACGATAGTCAAGTACATGATTTCAGAAGGCCTCGATATAACGGTAGAGATTCAGGGAAAGGATGAACGGTTTGCCACAAGGGCGATTGCGATAGAGGAGTTTTTCGAGGGAGATCATCTCATCGTGGACAAGCTCAGCCCGCAGGAGGGCAATTCCTTTATTCTATCCGCACCCGAGGAGGTTTTATCTTTTGACCTGAAGGGGAGGAAGACACGTTTTGCTACCAAATATGTGGGCATACCTGCAGAAAATCCGAACTATGGGCTCCTTTTTGAGCTTCCCACCACGGTTCAATTGGAGGAGATGAGGAGGGAGCAGAGAATAACCGATGTGATGACAAAGATCCTGTCAGTAGAATTTAGCCTGGAATATGAGGGCAAGAAATACCAACTGAGTGTCGTTAATCTCGGATCTGCTGGGCTCGGATTAATAGTGGAGAAGAATGATTTCGATCTCTTTGAGAAGATTAGCGTGGGAGATCGGATCCGGGATATAACGGTCTTTCTTCCGGTGGCAACCATGTTCACTGATGCAACCGTAAAACATATGACCCTCATAAAAGAGGGGCAATTCAGAGGATGCTATCTCGTGGGTATTGAGTCAAGTTCTCTTATGGAACTCGGAGAGCTGCAAGAGAAGGCAGAATGAAAGCTGGATAAAAATTTGCTACACAGCTTGATAGTTTCAGTTTAAACCAAAATTTTCCCCTACCCCTCCCTCCGATAACACAGAAGCCCGCAGCGCAGGCACCGCTCTGCCTCAGCCCTGGCCATCTCCTCGGGTAAGCCCAGCTCTACCTCCTGAAAGCTTAAGCGCCGCTCATCCACGGTGAGCTCAGGCATCCTGACCCGGGCACTCTCAGCAACGCCCGTGAGCTCCTCCACGTCCAGGAGCTCGCTGTCCGTGGTGATGACCTCATCAGGAACCG
>CAYPNL010000095.1:0-3306 GCA_964412045.1 uncultured Desulfobacteraceae bacterium | reverse complement strand
TCCCTATCGCCCGATCCATACCCTCCCAGGTTTCAGGAGGTACGATCTGTATGGTGGGGAATACCTCGCACGAGGCGCCGAGTCCGGTGAGTATCCGTGCAAAATCGTTTGCTTGTTCCTCCGGTCTGGTAATGAGAATCCTTTTGGCGAAAAGCGGCCTGGATTCAAACCACCTGAGATGCTTCCGTAAATTCACCACATCGCCAACCACTATTACCCCTGGCGGCTCAATCCCGTCATCCTTCACCTGCTGTGCTATGGTGCCGAGGGTTCCGGTTGCCGTTATCTGTCGTGATGTCGTTCCGCTGCCTATAACTGCCGCCGCAGTATCCGATCGCTTCCCACCATGTATCAATCTCGCGGCGATCCTTCCCAGGTTTCCTATACCCATGAGAAAGACTAGGGTGCCTGAGGATTGCGCCAAGGAATCCCAGTTGATATTTGATTCTTTTTTGGTTGGATCTTCATGCCCTGTAATGAAGCAGGTTGTCGATGAAAGGTCCCGGTGCGTCAAGGGTATGCCCGCATAGGTGGGAACCGCTATCGCAGAGGTAACCCCTGGAATTACCTCAAAGGGAACCCCTGCCGCGGAGAGCTCCATCGCCTCCTCGCCTCCTCTCCCAAAGATAAAGGGATCTCCGCCCTTGAGCCTCGCTACATTCAAGCCTTTGTGCGCCTTCTCAATGAGAAGTTCGTTTATCTCCCCTTGGCTCATCGTATGGTAGCCGCGTTTCTTTCCCACATAGATGAGCTCCGCATCCTTTCGGGCCAATGACAGAAGCGACTCACCCACAAGCTTATCGTACACGACCACATCTGCCCTCCGAAGGCATTCGCTACCCTTTACCGTGATAAGATCAGGGTCTCCCGGACCAGCGCCTATGAGGTAGACAACGCCTTTGGAATTATTCTTCAAGGTTTTCACGGTTTATAGATTTCCTCCAGTATCCCCCGTGCCCCTGCTTCCAGTACCCGCTTGGCCAGAGCCGTCCCGAGCGCATGGGCCTCCTCAGCCGGACCGCTCACTCTGTCTCTCACTATCTTCTCTCCCCTGACATCGGCAACCAAGCCGTCGAGAGAAAGGCTAGAATTCGTGAGCTTCCCGAAGCAAGCAACAGGAAGCTGGCATCCCCCCTTCAGTTCCTTGAGAAAGGCACGCTCCGCTTCAACCGCCACATGAGTTGGATAGTGATCTAAGAACATCACCATATTCTCTGTGTCCTGATCTTCCCTGCGCAGCTCCAGGCCTAAGGCCCCCTGCCCTATTGCCGGCAGCATGATGTTGGTGGGAAGTACCTGGGTGATGTGGTCCGCCATACCCATTCTCATGAGCCCAGCTGCTGCAATGATAATGGCATATAAATCAAGGGATTGTATTTTCCTGATCCTGGTGTCAACATTTCCCCGTATAGGAACGATCTTAAGATCCGACCGATAGTGGAGAAGCTGGGCTGCACGCCTCAAGCTGCTTGTGCCTATTCGCGAGCCCTTTGGAAGTGCCTCAAGGAATGTATTGTCCTTAGATATCAGCACATCACAGGGATCTTCCCTCTCAGGGATTACCCCGATAGAGAGATTGTCTGGCAGCTCAGCGGGTACATCCTTGAGGCTGTGGACTGCAATGTCTATCTCCTTTCTTTGAAGGGCCTCCTCGATCTCCTTTACGAACAGCCCCTTCCCGCCAATCGCGCTCAAGGGCTTGTCCCGGACCCTATCACCTTGTGTTCGGACCATAACCAATTGAACCTGAAGATCAGGATAGCGAGCTGAGATCCTCTCACGCACCCATTGTGCTTGCGCAAGGGCGAGTTTGCTCGCCCGCGTGCCGATCCTGAGAATCATGGTTATTTTCAGATCCTACAAAAAAATCCTAAAAATCCAGGAAATCCTGTCGGAAAAGAAGCAGTATCTGAGCAATCAGTGTTCAGGTGAACCACTCAGGAAAGATCGTGCGAAATCGAGATCCTTCATGGTTGTTATCTTTATGTTCGTATCCTCGCCTTCTATGACATCAACCGGTATACCCATCCCCTCAATCAGAAAGGCATCATCCGTTACCCCTTCCCAATCCTCTTCCCTGGCCTTTTTATGGGCCACCCGTATATCCTCACCCTGAAAAATCTGTGGCGTCTGGATTACCCAGAGCATGTCTCTTTCAACCGTCTTCACAACCCTGCCCCGGCTATCTATCTCTTTGAGGGTGTCCTTAACGGGAATCCCCGGAATCACAGCCCGACATCTCCATGAGGCCTTGATTACCCTCTCAATGAGTTCAGGGGTGACCAATGGCCTTGCCCCATCATGAATAAGTATCCGCATACTCGAATTCGAAACGGCCTCAATACCATTCCTCACCGATTCTTGTCTGCTCTGCCCCCCGGCAACCACGGTGGCGACCTTGCTGAGCCCGTACTGCTTGACTATCTCATTCGTACAATAGGTGATGTCCTGTTCGGAGACAACTACCACGATGCCATCAATGAGATCGCATTGCTGAAATCGCTCCAGGGTAGCTGCCAGCAACGGTTTACCGCAGAGATCCATAAACTGCTTGGGTCTCGAAAAGCCCATCCGCGTTCCCGAGCCGGCAGCGGGTATTACCGCCATCACCTGACCAGACACACCGGTGCTCCTCTTGTTTAGCCTGATAGTACGCTGTGGGTTACCGTTGAAGGAATACCCAGTAACTCTGGTACCTCTCTCAAGGGGTTAAGCCCTTGCTAATTTCCTCGTCCTCTTCTTCGCTCTATTAATCCTCCTCCTCAATACCTCAACCATTCTCCTGTCCTGTGACCTTCTGAACTCCTCTTTCTTTGCCTTGAGCTCTGTGACCTTTGCCTTGAGCTCTGTGACTGTGAGCTCCTCTTTTTTCTTCTTTTCCTTCGGGAGCTTTTCCTCGATTATCCCCCGTGCCTCCTTGATCGCCGAGAGCAGCTCGTCCTTCTTCATGGCATGGATGCCCACCGCCTCGGTCTCCTCAGCGGCAATCACTCTCAGCTCCTTGACAGTCATCCGCTCCAGTTCATGTTTTGTATGTTTCTTTTCCTCGCCTTCTGTCATATCTATCTCCTTCCATTACTCCTTCTTAAAAAACGGCTTAAACAAATCTATAGGGATGGGAAACAGTGTCGTTGAATTATTCTCAGCTGACACCTCCCTTAGGGTCTGAAGGTAGCGCAGCTGGAGGGCATAGGGAACCCCCTCCACCTTCTGGGCTGCCTCTGCCAGCCTGGTGGCGGCCTGAAACTCTCCCTCGGCATTGATGACCTTTGCCCTTCTCTCCCTCTCCGCCTCTGCCTGCTTTGC
>CAYPNL010000094.1:0-17774 GCA_964412045.1 uncultured Desulfobacteraceae bacterium | reverse complement strand
CCAGAACTTAGCTTCATCGGTGCCTTCCATAACGGCGAAAGCCATGTCTTTTCTTAACATACCTTCTTTGTGAGATATTAGAACTTAGGCAATGCTTACAGACGTATCAGTGGTTTTGATGTAATCAAATATCCTGGAAGTTTGGATTGATATCTCAGAAATCACCAAGGCCTAAACGATAGTACCTCCCTGGCATCCCGACCCTTACTCTCTTCACTATCAGCTATCAGTTATGAGCTATGAGCTATTGGCTATTGGCTATGAGCTATCAGCTCATTGGCTTTCACCTTTGCTTGTCGAAGATACCGCATGCGGTGCCCCATGAAATTCACGGAATGACAGTGTAACGTATTTCATCGGGGAGCTTTTAACTATCAGCTATGAGCTATAGGTACCCCGTTGAATTGCTCCAAAAGAGCACCCGCAGGGATTCAACCGGGGAGCTACCAGTTAATCCATACTGGCTTTCTTTCCTTGACAAATCAGAAAGATAAGAGTAGATTCGCACTAACTTAATTCAATTCTATTAAGGAGGATACGTTGCTCTACTGTATTAAGAACTTGGTTCTAAAAGCTCAACTAAGTCAAAATTAGTGGAGTTTTTTTATGATGATTCTTATGAATGATACATTGCATTAGGCAAAAAAACAAAACATGAGTCAAGAGTAAAATTAATCAGTCTGCAATAGAAGTCTCCAACATCGATTAAAAGAGATTAAATGAAATGAGTATTACCTTTACTAAGTAACCTATTTGGCAACAGTGTGAGATTTTTTGTATGTTGGCATCAAGCCCTATATTAACATTAACTTTTTTTGATTAGCTAGCGCCGAGGATGCGATATAAAGCCGACATAACCGCTGGATCACTAAAAGTACCTGAGAGCAGGATTATTGCTGATCTGCTGTTACGGGGTATCGATGGAGGGGATTGGAAGAGGGCTCTCTTGATAGATAACCCCCTCCAGTCCAGGTCCCCAGCCACAACCGTTCGCGTTGGAAGGCTGATCTGTAAGCGTTTAGAGCTTATGAAACCTGAACTTTGGCAGCTTGTCCGAGACGGCACTGCCACGCTTGCCACCCATGCGGTTTTGGCAGCCGCAGTGAAGCACAGTTTTCTGCTGGGGGATTTCTTGGACCTGGTTATCCGAGAGCAATACCAAGTTTTCAGCACGGCCCTATCGAATAGACATTGGGAGGAATACCTTGAGGATTGTCAGGGCCGCGATCCTGACATGCCCGTATGGAACGAATCTACGAGAAATCGGCTGCGGTCGTCGGTCTTCCAGACGTTGGCCCAGGCCGGCTATATTGAGAACACCAGGTCGAAGAGGCTACAAACCGTTCACATCGCGTCCCAGGTAATTGGCTATTTGGAGAAATATAGCGAACATTATGTGCTACAATGTATTGAGGTTGCGCCATGAACGGTTCACTAACACAGCGGCTCAATGAAATCCTGCCGAAGATTGCCTCAAGTGAATTCCTTGGCGGCAAAGGCCTCGGAAACGAGATCGCCTTCTATATCTTCGATTATCCTCCTGAAGAAGAACTTCGCATTCGTGAATATATCGAATTCTTGATGTCACATATTCCCAAGAAGAGGCCCGGGCTCCGTGTAAAACATATTAACCTGTTTGATCTCGTCATCGATCACCTTAAACAGAGGAATCTGCTTGAGCGTTGTTTCCAGATGCAGAAAGAAAAAGGGGACGGGGCGGTAGAAAAGGCTCTTCAGAGCCCTCTTAAGTCTGAAAAATTGGTACAGTTATTTGCTGAAGTCGCCAAACCCCAGGATAAAGATCTGGTAGTCGTATCCGGTGTGGGAAGCGTCTGGCCTTTGGTCCGATCTCACAGCCTGCTGAACAACTTACAAACGGTTATGGGGCAGACTCCACTGGTGATGTTCTATCCCGGCCGCTATGATGGGCAGGCCCTTCGGCTGTTTGGCAAAATAAAAAGCAATAACTATTATCGAGCTTTTAAACTTGTGCCCTGAATGAGGTTGGTGATGCAAATCAAAAGCTTATTCAAAAAAGACATCTTTCGGACGATTAACGGTGTTGTTAAAGCGCACCAATTAGATGAGCGCTCAGTCTGGCAGGAACTTGACGAATTTGTCCTTACCAAGGAACTCGACCGACATTTTCGCAAATTCCTCTCATCGTACTTGAACGTCATTGACAATCCCCATGATCCTGCTGTTACCGGAAAAATCGGTGTGTGGATATCGGGATTTTTTGGTTCCGGAAAATCCCATTTTCTGAAAGTGCTTTCCTATCTGCTGGGCAACTTGACCCATTCTTATGCAGGCCAGATGAGGCGTGCTGTTGAGTTCTTCGATGCCAAGGTTTCAGATGCCATGCTCCTCGGAGATATCAAGCGAGCAGTGGCATCCGACACAGATGTAATCCTCTTTAATATCGACAGCAAGGCTGACAGCAAGGCCGGTCGTGATGCAATACTCGCTGTATTCCTAAAAGTTCTTAACGAAATGCAAGGATATGACGGCGACCATCCGCACATTGCGCACCTGGAGAGATACCTTGACAGCCAAAACAAGCTGCAAGCATTTCATTCGGCCTACCGGGATATTACCGGAACCGACTGGGTCCAGGAACGTGATGCCTATCAGTTCAACCGGGATCAGGTTGTTGAAGCCTTCCAGCGCACCCTGGGGCAAAGCCGTGAATCGGCAGAAAAGTGGATCGACAATGGAGAGCAAAATTTTTCCTTGACGGTAGAAAACTTCGCGAAATGGGTGAAGGACTATCTTGACATCAGAGGCCCGCAGCACCGCCTCGTATTCCTCGTGGATGAGGTCGGCCAGTTTATCGGCACGGACGGCCATTTGATGCTCAATCTCCAGACCGTTGCAGAAGACCTCGGTACCTTGTGCGAAGGCAGGGCCTGGGTTATTGTGACATCACAGGAGGAAATCGATAAAGTTATCGGTGAGCTCCGCACGGCCGCAAAGAACGACTTCTCCAAAATTCAGGGCCGTTTCCAGACCCGTCTATCCCTGTCCAGCGCAAACGCGGATGAGGTTATTCAGAAGCGTCTTCTGGAAAAGGATGAATCAGTGATGGAGGAACTGAAAGCTATTTTTGCCGAAAAAGGCGACATTCTTCGGCATGAAATGAGCTTCCGGGATTGCGGCATGACCCTCAAACCGTATTCCGATGCTGATGAATTTTCCCGCGACTATCCCTTTGCCCCGTATCAGTTCCAGCTTATGCAAAAAATTTTTGAGGTGATCCGTCGGGTAGGCGCTACAGGCCTCCATCTGGCGAGAGGCGAGCGTTCAATGCTCGACGCCTTCCAATCGGCAGCGCAAAGCGTGGCCCTGAAGGAAGTCGGTCTCCTTGTGCCGCTCTATCAGTTTTATCCCTCCATCGAGGGCTTCCTCGACACTTCGGTAAAGAGGACCATCGAGCAGGCTGCGAACAATCCGGGCCTGGAACCCTTCGACATCAGCCTGTTGCAAGTACTCTTTCTCATTCGCTATGTCGAGGAGATCAAAGGCAATGTGGACAATCTGGTTACGCTCTGTCTCGATGAGATTGATGCGGACCGATTGGCATTACGCCGCCAGATTGAAGAAAGTCTAAACCGCCTCGAAAATGAAACTTTAATCAACCGGAGCGGCGATTACTACTTCTTTCTCACCAATGAAGAACGAGATGTCAGCCGGGAGATCAAGGCAGTTGATCTGAGCAGCCCTGAAGAGGCCGCGCTACTGGGAGAAATCATCTTCGATGATGTCTTAAGAGAGCAGCGCAAGCACCGCTATTCAAAGAACAAGATGGACTTCAGCTTCAACCGAATATGCGACATGCACCCCGTAGGCGGCCGTGTGGAGGGAGGACTCATCGTTTCAGTGATATCACCCCTTTCCGACGATTATTCCTTCTACAATGATCAAAAATGCTTACTGGAGAGCAGCAATGAAGGCGGGCACATCATCATCCGGCTGCGAAATAATACAAACCTGGAAAAGGATCTCCGCACGTATGCCCAAACGAATAAATACCTCAGGACAGAAAGTGATAGCGGTCTTCCTGAATCAACCAAGCGCATTATACGGGATACCGCAGAGCTTAACAGCGATCGCCGTGAAATCCTGACGAAGTTACTGGGCGATATGCTCGCGGAGGCATCATACTTTGTTGCAGGGCAACAACTCACGATCAAGGCAACGACTGCCGTCCTTTGCCTGGCTGAAGCCTTGGAATATCTGATCACCAACACTTTTTCCAAAATGGGCTATCTCAAGCATCTGCATGCAGAACCACTCAAGGAAATCCAGGCTGTCCTGCGCAGCAGCGACGTCTCTCAACAAACCCTCTCTATCACTATGGAAGAAAGCAACCCACAGGCCATCGAAGATCTCCGCAACTACATCGAGCTCTGCGATATTAAGCATCATGCTATGGTGCTTCATGACATGATTGAGAAGCGATACGCCCTTCGGCCGTATGGCTGGCCTGATATGGAGGTGCTCCTGCTAATCGCCAGATTGGTAGTACTCGGCGAGATCAGCCTGAAGAAGGAAAACGATACCCTCCTGCTGGACCATGTTTACGATGCCATCAAGACACCAGCCAACTGGCGGAAAATCACGATCCATAAACGTAAGACTGCTGATCCCAAGGCCCTTCAGAACGCCCGTCAGTTGGGCCAGGAGGTTTTCTCTACGATGGGTCCGGACAATGAAGACGCCTTGCATGCATTTCTCAAGGAAAAGCTCAGATCCTTGGAAGCTGCCCTTCATACCTTCAAACCCCTGGCCGATACCGGCGAGTATCCCGGTAACGAAGAGATCGCCCAAGCGCTGACTGTGATCAAGCCGCTCCTTGCCTGCGAGGAAAGCTATAAGTTCGTTGAATGGTTCAATCAGCGTAAGGAAGATCTGCTGGATCTTTCGGATGAATTTCACAACCTGGAGCAGTTTTACGAAAACCAAAGGCCTACATGGGAGAAGCTCCGCTCCGCCTACCGGAAATTCCAGTTGAATCGCCTGGAACTGGACCGGAACGAGCAGGCGGCGCCTGCCCTGCGACGAATGCACGATATCCTCATTGCCCCGGCACCATACCGGATGATCCACGAGGCAGAAGGACTGATTCGAACCGTCAGTGAGGTGAATGCAGCCTTGATCACTGAGCGGCGGGCACAAGTGATTGCTCGGCTTGAAGGGCATGTCGCCGAGATCAAAAAAGCACTGAAGGTATGCGGCGCTGATAGCGCACTGCATTCTGTTTGCCTTGGGCCGATAGAACGACTTCAGCAGCAAGCAGACCGAACGGAAAGCCTTGCTCATTTGAGCCAGGCTGATCATGAAGCCGTGCGAGTCTTTGACACAGCAATGGCCAAGATCGAAGAATTTGCCGGCCAACAACAGCTAATGCCTGGCGGGTCCGCACCAGAGCCAGCGCTGAAGCCGCGGTGCATCATCAGAACCTCAGAACTGCTCGGCACGACCTATCTGGAGACTTCGGAAGATGTTGAGAAATTTTTGGTTGAACTCCGGCAAAAGCTTGAAGAGGCCATCGGCTCTGGAAAACGCATCCAGATTCGATGACCGGCAGGAACCATTGATATGAATCGAAACAAACTCAAGGCATACGCTCAACAAGCTCGCCGCGATTTTATCAAGGCCGTGACAGATCGTGCGGCCTCCTATGGGCTGATGAAAGAGAAGATCGAGCCCATTACCGAGCAGGGAGACGTGGCCATTATCGCAGGAAACCCCTTTCCCCGATCCGTGGCCAAGAAGCGGAAGAGTTTGGAGGAACGTGTCAGGCAACAGGGCTTCGACCAGTTCATGGAGGCCATGGCCTATACGTGGTTCAACCGCTTCGTGGCAATCAGGTTTATGGAACTTCACGGTTACCTCGGTCACGGCTATCGCGTATTGAGTCATCCTGAAGGCGGTCATACCCCGGAAATCTTAGAACATGCAGAGCATGTGGACCTCCCTGGAATAGATAAAGAGCAGGCCATTGAACTAAAGCTTGAAGGCACAAAAGAGCCTGAGCTTTACCACATGCTCCTCATTGCCCAGTGCAACGCCCTGCACAGGGCGATGCCCTTTCTATTCGAGGAGATTGGAGATTCAACGGAACTGCTCCTGCCCGAGAACCTGCTTCACTCCGACTCTTTGATCCGGAAGCTGGTTGATGAAATCCCCGAGGAGGAGTGGCAGGCGGTCGAGATTATCGGTTGGCTCTATCAGTTCTATATCTCGGAGAAAAAAGATCAGGTCATCGGCAAGGTCGTAAAAAGCGAGGACATCCCGGCAGCCACTCAACTCTTCACGCCCAATTGGATCGTCAAGTATATGATTCAGAATACGCTTGGCCGCCAGTGGGTTGCGACCTATCCGGATTCCCCGCTGAAGCAGCACATGGAATACTATATCGAACCTGCCGAGCAAACGCCTGAGGTGCAGGAACAGCTACAAGCTATAACACCCAACAGCCTTAATCCCGAAGAACTGACCTTGCTTGATCCTGCCTGCGGCAGCGGGCACATACTCGTCGAGGCCTACGATCTTTTAAAAGCCATTTATCAGGAACGAGGCTATCGGGCCAAGGATATTCCTCGCCTGATTCTTGAAAAAAACTTATTTGGCCTGGAGATCGATGACCGCGCGGCCCAGCTTGCGGCCTTTGCCCTGATGATGAAGGCCAGGGAGGATGATCGCCGCATCTTCGAAAATGGCGCCAAGCCCCATGTTATCGCCATCCACGAAAGCAAAGGACTGGATGCTGAGAACATCACCCTTGCACTCAATGCTCCCATACTGAAAACGGAACTTCCACCGCGCGAATTTCTCTTTGAGGAAATGGAAGAGGCGCACGCCCCGCTCTTCAGCCGGAAAAATTTATCTGTTAAGGGTGACATCGATCAAGCAGATGTTGCACAGCTTATTCACCTTTTTGAGCACGGGAAAACCTTCGGGTCATTGATCCGCATGCCTGAGGAACTGGCAAAGAAGTTGCCAGCTATTATGGAACGGGTGAGGGATGTGCTGGTCTATGGCAACATGCTCGGGAAAAATGCTGCCCAGATGATACTGCCGGTTGTAAACCAAGCGGACATGCTTGCGAGAAAGTATGACGCCGTTGTTACAACCCCGCCGTATATGGGCAATAAGGGTATGAATGGGACTCTCAAAGCCTTCGCTCAGGCCAACTACCCGGATAGCAAAACTGATCTTTACGCATTTTTTGTTGAACGTCTTCTCGGATTAGTTAGAGCCAATTGCTTTGTTGGGTTAATGACTCCGTTTACGTGGATGTTTCTTAGTTCTTTTGAGAAGTTCCGCGCCCGAATTGTTGGCCAGAACATTCTTACGTCCCTCATCAGACCAGAGTATCATGCATTTTTTGAATCAGCATATGTCCCCATTTGCACTTTCGTATTAAAGGCTGGCCGTAACATAGAGTACCAAGGAGTTTTTATCGATCTCTCTGAGTTCTACGGCATGGAAATTCAGAGGGCAAAGACACTAGAGGCAATTAAGAACACAGGCTGTGCTTGGCGTTACACGGGCGCAAGTCGAGATTTCCAAAAAATTCCTGGAACCCTCATAGTCTATTGGCTAGGTGAATTTGTCCTTAAGCTTTTTGCCGAGAAGAGTCTGCTTGGTAATACCATCGAATCAAAAATGGGAGTCACTACTGGCGACAATGAACGCTTTCTTCGTTTTTGGTTTGAACCCGACATCTCGGAAATTGGATTCGGCCTTCTCTCTCCCAGCGAGGCTCGAACAAGCAAGAAACGTTGGTTTCCTTGTAATAAAGGCGGGGAATTTAGGCGCTGGTATGGCAATCAACTATACATCATCGATTGGGAAATGGATGGAGACCGAATCCGAAATTTTCGAGATATTAACGGGAAACCATTGGCCTTTCCGAGAAACACGAAGTTCTATTTTCGCCCAAGTTGCAGCTGGTCATTAATAACAAGCTCTTTGCCATCTTTCCGTTTCTTCGCAGAAGGCTTTGTATTTGACCAGGCAGGGCCTTCAGCGTTCTGCGAAGATGAAAGCCACTTGAAACTGATTGGAGCATTCCTTAATTCTTTTGTGGGCACAAAGTTGCTTAAGGCACTTAATCCGACCTTAAACTTTCCCCCAGGAGTTGTGGCCAATATGCCATTCTCAGACCGCCTAACTCATATGGTATCCGAACGAGCATCTGCTATTAGTCGAGAAGCCATTAATTATTGTTGCGCCGACTGGGACAGCTTCGAGATCTCATGGAATTTCAAATGGTTGCCCTTGCTGAATGCGGGTTTAAATCGCGGGACGCTGGAGGCCTCATGGGAGAAATGGAAAACCCAATGCGTCGCCAATATTGCTTATGTAAAGAAGCTGGAGGAAGTGAACAACAACCTCTTTATCCACGCCTATGGTCTTGAGAAAGAACTCGCCCCTGAAGTGCCTTTAGAACAGATCACCCTCACGGTCAACCCAAAATATCGTTACGGTAGCAAGCTTAGTGATGAAGAGCTGAAGGCTCGTTTCCGCGAAGACACCATCAAGGAACTTTTCTCATATGGCATCGGCTGTATGATGGGACGGTACAGCCTCGACAAGCCCGGACTGATCTATGCCCATAGCGGAAACGTTAGTTTTGATCCCGGCCAGTACAAAACCTTCTCTGCTGATCAGGATGGCATTATCCCGGTCACTGACATCGACTGGTTCCCTGATGATGCCGGCAATCGCTTGATCCAGTTCATTTCCGTGGCCTGGCCCAAGGAGCATCTGGAAGAAAACCTCACGTTCATAGCGGAAAGCCTGGGACAAAACAGCGGTGAATCCCCGCGCGAGACCATCCGCCGTTATCTCGCGACCGGCTTTTACAAACATCACTTGGCCATCTACAAAAGGCGGCCTATTTATTGGCTTTTCTCAAGCGGCAAGCAGCGGGCCTTCCATTGCCTCGTGTATCTCCATCGGTACAACGAAGGCACCCTTTCGAGAATGCGCACTGAATACGTGATCCCGCTCCAGGGCAAGATGAACGCCCGAATTGAGCAATTAAAAGCCGACATCCCTGCAGCCACATCCACAACGCATCGCAAGAAGCTTGAAAAAGAACGCGAAAGGCTCCTTAAGCAGCAGCCGGAACTTTATACCTTCGATGAAAAGCTTCGCCATTATGCGGATAAGAGGATCAGCCTGGATCTTGATGACGGGGTGAAGGTCAACTATGGAAAGTTCGGTGATCTTCTGGCCGAGGTAAAAGCTGTAACCGGCAAGCAAGAAGACTGATACACGATTGACAGGAATGGAACCAATGGAAAACTTGAAAGATAGATCGGAAACAGAGAAAGGCCGGGTGGAAAATCCGACGGTTTATGTGATTGCCGGACCAAATGGGGCAGGAAAAACTACCTTTGCCACTGAATTTTTGCCGGACTTTGCGAACTGCCGCGAGTTCCTGAATGCAGACTTAATCGCCGCCGGGTTGTCGCCGTTTGCCCCGGAGACCCAAAATGTCCTGGCTGGACGTCTGCTTTTGGCAAGGATCAGAGAATTAAACGCGACAAAAGAGACTTTCGGGTTTGAAACAACCCTGTCTGGACGCGGGTATGTGCGTCTCTTTAAAAAAATGCAAATGGATGGGTACCTGATTGTGTTATTCTTTCTCTGGCTCCCAAGCTCAGATATGGCTGTTGCCCGCGTGAGGGCTAGAGTGCGGCAGGGAGGACACAATGTACCCGAAGTGGTTGTTAGAAGGCGATATAGAACCGGGCTGAGCAATTTTTTCGAGCTATATTGGCCTCTTTGCGATATCATATGGCTATTGGATGGGGCGGAGTTCCCTCCAAAAAAAGTTGCTTATCAAACAGAAGGCAGACCTCACGTTTTTGACTCACCTTTGTTCATGAAAATTAAAAGAGGCGCTAAGGAGAAAAGCAATGAATGATACATTAGATAACGATACCCTCATGGAGGAAAAAGTGGATAGTGCCATGCGCAAGGCAGCAGAGAAGGTCATCGAAACGGCCAAACAAACGCACACCTCTGTCGTTGTATGGGAGCATGATCAAATAAAGGAAATCCCGCCGGAAAAAATTGAGATGTGGCTTAATGGCAAGCTATCGCCGGAAGCGAGAGCGTGACCTGACGCATTCATGGTTACAATCTTTTGTATGTTTGTAATGAGCGGATAAGGAAATGGACAATACGCAAATTGAAAATGCCTTGCTCCGGCTCTTTGACGAGGAAGGGCAGCGGATAATTTTCTGGAACGACCCTGAAATGGAGTTTGCCATCACGTTACCCTTGCTCAATCTCCCTGACAACATCACTATTCTCCGGCTTGACCAGGTTGGGGCACTAGAAGCAAAGATCCGTATTGAACGGGATGATCCTGAAGGCCGGTATCTACTTTATGCAGCTGCAGAAGAACCCGATTACGAAGACGATTGGCTGCTTGACATAAGGCTTTACAGCCGAAGCTTTCGGGCGGACCGGGCTTCCATCATACTCGATCAACTGGGGCTGGCCAGCCAACAGCTCAGAGAGCACCTCGCTACACGCCGTAAGTTCTTTGACGGCAAGCAACGAATTCAGAAGCTCCAGCCGCTTGTTGCGCCCAATGACACTGATCTTGACTTGGACAGAAAAATGATCGCTGTTGTGGTCAAAGCAGACCAACCGGAGTGGTTCAGCATCATCCGAACGCTCTTCCATGAATTCACCATCAGGAAAGACGGAAACGATATTGACCTCGATAATCCGCCCGAGGTGTGGGTGCAGGTTGAGAAGCTCGACCTGGATACGACCTTCTGGCAGATGGCTAAGTCGCTGTTCGGGTATAGTGAAGAGAACCCAAGCCTTAGAAACTTCCTCATACGCTTGCTCGTGACCGATTTTGCACATCACATCAGAGGGACTATACCGGATTCACTTGCTCATTTGGTATTACCCAAAACGGTTCAGCCCAATGTTGTCGTTTGCCTGGCACAGTGGCGAGACAGCAGCAGCAAAGGAAGTAGTTATGACCAATTGTCCGATGCGGTGGCAGGCATAATCAAGCTTGAAGACCAGCTTTATGGATTCGAGATTGAGCACCTACTAGATGCGATGACCTTCCAGGTTGTGGAAAAGATGATTGCCCAGGCCCTTCGTGATAGGGTTATATCAAGCGCTGATTCCATCAATATTGATGATATTCAGGCAATCGCCACGCATCGAAAGGCCGGTCACTGGGCTACCCCCACCAGTATGGCGGCCTCGGATCAGGTTCCTCGTGCTGCATTACACGCCATCTATGAAGCCCTGGTGGCATCGGCGGAATTCTTTGGCCTAAAGAACGAATATCGTCAACAGGGCTTCGATTACGAAAGCCCGGAGTCTATGTACAAAGCGTACGAACAGACGCTTTTCCGTTTTGATCAATTGTATCGGCATTTTTGCGAACAGGCGGATATTGCCGAGGCGAAAATCTGGGATGTACTCAAAAAGCTCCGGGCCGATGTGGAGGCCTGCTATGTCAACTGGTATGTGCAAAATCTTGCAGACCGCTGGGGCTCCTTTGTTGATCCGAAGGGCAGCACGCCACTCTTGTCCTCCTGGAAGATCGATCAGGTGCGCAGCCAGCAAGGATTCTTTGAGGAGTTTATCGCGCCTCGATTAAAGGAGGAGGAGCGACGTCGGAGCTTTGTTATCATTAGCGATGCGTTCCGGTACGAAGCCGCAGAGGAACTTACCCGGGAACTGAACGGCAAGTACCGATTCGAGGCAGAACTCAGCTCACAGTTTGGTGTGCTTCCTTCCTACACGGCCCTCGGCATGGCCTGCCTGCTGCCGCACAAAAAGCTTGAGTATAAGTCCAACGGAAATGTGCTGGTAGACGGCAAACCTACTTCGACAATTGATCAACGAAGCCAGGTTCTTGCCTCGGTGGATGGGCTGGCAGTCAAGGCCGATGATCTTTTAGAGATGAAGAAGGATGAGGGAAGAGAGTTTGTCAAGGATAAGCGAGTCGTTTACATCTATCACAATACTATCGATGCAGTCGGGGATTCTGCAATGACCGAGGGCCATACGTTCGAGGCGGTGAGGCGGGCAATCAAAGAGTTGGCATCCATAGTAACCTACATTATTAACAACCTGAACGGCCATTATATCCTCATAACGGCGGATCACGGCTTTTTCTTCACTGAATCGGGCCCTGGTGAACCTGACAAGAGCAGCCTGCCTGACAAACCACTCGGAACGGTGAAGACAAAGAAACGATATCTCATCGGGCACAATCTTGGTGATCATGGCAGCGTGTGGCACGGTTCAACCGCAGTGACTGCCGATGCAGAAGGGGAAATGGAATTCTGGATTCCCAAGGCAGCAAACCGTTTTTATTTCACCGGTGGGGCTCGATTCGTACATGGAGGGGCAATGCTGCAAGAGATTGTCGTGCCGGTCGTGACGGTCCGTCATATCAAGGGCAAGGCGGTTGGGAAGACAAAAACAAAACGAGTCACGGTGCACGTGCTGGGTTCCAACCACAAGATAACAACCTCCCGGCACCGCTTCGAGATTATCCAGATGGAGCCGGTCAGCAATCGGGTGAAGCCTGTTACGGTGAAAGTAGCAGTTTATGAGGGTAATGAGCCTGTCACCAATATCGAATCGGTGACGTTCGAGAGCTCCTCCAATGTTATTGATGAGCGCAAGAAATCCGTCACCCTGATACTTCAGGACCGGCAGTTTGATAAGAAAAACAAATACCGTCTTGTGCTGCGAGATGCTGAAACAGGTGTCGAGCAAGAGAGCATGGACGTCATTATTGATAGGGCATTTACCGATGATTTCTAATTCAAAGCAAGGGAAGTTGGGCGGGAACCTCGATGAGCTGCTGAACAGGCACTTCGCAGGCAGGGTAGTGCGCAAAGACCTCACCAAGCTAATGAAAGAAGGAGCGAACGTACCTGTGTACGTGCTAGAGTACCTCCTGGGGCAGCACTGTGCTTCGGATGATGAAGCGATTATCCAGGCCGGTTTGGAAACCGTGAAAAGGATCTTGGCCGAGAACTATGTGCGGCCTGATGAGGCCGAAAAGGTGAAGTCTATTATTCGTGAACGAGGGAGCCTGAAAATTATCGATAAGGCTACGGTTAAGCTCAATGAGAAACGGGATGTTTATGAAGCGCTGCTCTCCAACCTCGGTACAAAGGGTGTGGAGATCAGCACGGGGATAGTACGCCAATATGAGAAGCTATTGGCCGGTGGCATTTGGTCTATCATAACCATGGAGTATTTTTACGAGGAAGGACAGAAAGGATCACCCTTTATTGTTCGGGATTTGAAGCCGATCCAGATGCCCAACATGGATATGGAAGAGCTGTTTGAGGGACGCCGGAACTTTACCGAAGACCAGTGGGTTGATGTTTTGCTCCGCTCCACCGGCATGGAGCCGACTCAATTCAATCAACGGGTGAAGTGGCACCTGGTGGCCCGGATGATCCCTTTGGTGGAGAATAATTTCAACGTCTGTGAACTCGGGCCACGTGGGACCGGCAAGAGCCACATATATAAAGAAATCAGCCCGCATAGTATCCTTATTTCCGGAGGGCGGACTACAGTAGCAAACCTGTTCTACAACTTGGCTAATCGAACGGTGGGGCTTGTGGGTCTGTGGGACGTGGTTGCCTTTGATGAGGTGGCGGGGATCTCTTTCAAGGATAATGATGGTGTCCAGATCATGAAGGATTACATGGCTTCGGGCTCATTCGCCCGGGGACGTGATCTGATTAATGCATATGCCTCGATGGTCTTCGTTGGCAATATCAACCAGTCGGTGGATAGCCTTGTCAAGACGAGTCATCTCTTGGCGCCATTTCCCGAGGCTATGATCGATTCAGCATTTTTCGACCGGTTCCATGCCTACATTCCAGGCTGGGAAATTCCCAAAATGCGGCCCGAATACTTCACCAACCAGCATGGGTTTATCGTGGACTATCTGGCCGAGTTTCTGCGGGAGATGCGGAAGCGGAATTACGGAGATGCGATAAACAAATATTTCAAGCTGGGACGTGATTTGAATCAGCGGGATACGATTGCAGTAAAGCACACGGTATCCGGCTTGCTGAAGCTGCTCTATCCGCACGAGGACTACGATAAGGATGCTGTTCAACGCTGCCTCGAATATGCCCTGGAAGCCCGTCGCCGCGTCAAGGAGCAACTCAAGAAAATCGGGGGCATGGAATTTTATGAGGTGCATTTTTCTTATATCGATCAAGATTCAATGGAAGAGAAATTCATCAGTGTACCGGAACAGGGAGGCGCGTCTCTTATCCCGGCGGGACCGCTAAATCCTGGAGTTCTCCATACTGTGGCAATTGGAAGCAGCGGGCACCTGGGGCTCTATCGGCTTGAAACCCAGGTTACTGCAGGCACCTGCTTGCTGACCCTATCCGGGGTCGGTTCCAGTAGTGCTCCCAAGGAAGCAATCAAAGTAGGCTTCGACTATTTTAAGGCGAATGCCAGCAGCATTAGTACCTCAATAAAGACTGGCGATCACAACTATCATCTCCACGTCGTAGAACTGCATAATACGGGGCCCACGAACGTAATGACCCTTGCGGCGTTTGTCGCATTGTGCTCTGCCCTTCTCGGTAAGCCGGTCCAGTCGCAACTGGTTGTATTGGGCAGCATGAGCCTCGGAGGTAGCATTGTCCCTGTCCAGAATTTGGCCGAGTCGCTTCAAGTTGCTTTCGACGCCGGGGCAAAGCGTATTCTATTGCCGATGGCCAGTGTGGGAGACATTCCAAGTATACCCGGTGAGCTTTTTGCGAAGTTCCAGACGAGCTTCTACCCCGATCCCAAAGATGCCGTCTTTAAAGCATTAGGGGTGGAGTAGATAACACTTATAGAAATAGCGCAGTAATTAATTAATGTTTGAGCAAAAAGCTACGGGATATGGGAAAAGAAAGCGTTCAGCGTTCTTGGAGATTGAAATGCAGGTCAACAATTGAGATGTTCACCTAAAGACAAACTAAATTGAGATCCTAAAGACCCAATATGGAATTTACCCTAAAAACTTATCTTAATAGATGCTGCAGCATCTTTAATGAGCATCATTCAAGCCCACCCAAAGTTGTTCGCCTGCATGGCGTCTCAGAACCAGCCCAAGAAAACAGGCGTCTCTTCCAAGCAGCAATAAAAGAGGCAGAAGACACCAAGGAATTTGAGGATTTTTCAAAAGCACTTGGTACTGGGCCGCTCGCCGCCTATCTGGAAAGGTTAACCGAGAAGGAGGAAAGGAGGGAGCAAAACGAGAAAGGAAAATCAAGAAACATCGATAAGCTGAAGCATGACACAGAGCACCATGCAGCAAAGGCCTTTTTCAGAAACACCGGGACATATCTCAGCCTCTGGCAGGCGAAAGATATTGATGAATCAGAATTGACTGCGATCCTAAATAATTACAGCGGTCAATCAGAATTAATACGCCTTTTTGTTTTCGACGGTTTTGTTCCCTCTGATGGGAAAAATACCGTCGACAATGTCAGCCTACCTGTAGGGGAATTCAGAAGGTATACGGAAAAGGAACTTGAGGATATGTTGCGGTTTTCCTATAACTCATGGCATGGCCCTCTGAATCCCGAGATGATAAAGGAAGCCGCAATATGGCATATTCTTGCCGTTCGAGAAAAAGCCGAATACACAGGGATAGGAGGTATATGGATGGGGGGACGATTGGCCTTATCCTTTGATTTGGCCGAGATGGAAAGTAAAGGAAAGGAAAAAGATGTAGATCTTATAGGTCCCATGTTTCTATGTATAGGAGAAGATGCCAACCTCGCGGTAGAAATTCGGATCAGGACGGATGTTTTTGACAATTTTCCTTTTTACCAGAAAACAAGAAACGGTTATCTGCCTTGGGATTCCTATGACGATAAAGGAGAACCTAAACCCAGAACATTCGTCAATTATATTGGGGAGAATGGAAAGAGACTAAGAAAAGTTTTCGAAATCTGGAAAAAGATTAATGCATTAGATCTTAATGGTCATTTAAGGTATCCGACTGAGGCATACGTCCGATCAATTATGAACCTCCACACTTCTTGGGAAAGCTTAATGGAGACATTTGTAGGCTTTGTTACAGTTATTGAATCCCTTTTAACACCGGATGGTAGACAAGAATTGGCTTATAAAACTGCTGTTCGAGGAGCGGCCCTTCTGACATCAGGCCCCAAGGAAAGAATGAATCTTTTTCAGATCCTGGATGAAGCCTACAAGTTAAGATCCCAAATAGTCCATGAAGGGCACCTAGACAAGGAGGACCCAACCGACCTCAGAAACATGATCTCCCATAATCTAGCGGAGATTTCACGGCATATTTTTCTACGCTATACCTGCCTATTATCTCTAGGGCTTGATAAAGAATTGCCTAAATGGCTTTTGCCGGAACCAGACAGACTCTTATCAAATAACAGTAGGCCAAAGGCTATTGCGAAAATTTTAGACAGCATAGTGCTGGACCCTAGCCTGAATGATTTGCTGGAAAAGAGAATGCAAGAGTGGGGTGTTTATGAGCAGTTATCAAGGTGGATAGTAAGCCTGCGTAAATGACGGTGAGTTTATTTAGCCTTTTGCGGTGGAGAGAGGAACAGGCATAAATATATAACTAACTTTTAATGGTGCAGATAAAAAAGAGAAAGTTGGTGTGAGCATTTTGATTATGAATAAATTATTTGGATGCAAGTTTAAGTGCCTTTTGATCTCTCAAACAAAATTGTTCTATTCGCTACAAATCAAGGATGAACCACATCCATGTTTACATTACTTTCACATACTATGGAAAGCAGTAGGATAAAATCAATAGGGGTTATTAAAGCATTGAAAATTATTGTGAGATAAGAATTTTTCTAAGGGTGACATATGATGCCGAGACTGCGATTTCATGAAAGAGAAATAACAAAGATTGCCTCACGTTATGATTATTCGATCAGCGAGAAAGAACTCGAGCAGCTACGTCCCAAGGTCATCAAGAGGGGGTATCTATTAAGGAGCGAGCTTCAGCACATTGCCTACTGGAAAGCCCCTCGCAGTTCGGGATATGCACGCACCAATCCAGATGATTATGTAAGGGAAATCACCTCTTTCGCATTCCGTGCAAAGAGCGAAAGATCAAGAATAGAGATACTTACAATTTTATATAGTATTTCATGGCCTTCAGCCTCCGTGATCCTTAATTTTTGTCATGCTAATCCTTATCCAATTATTGATTACCGATCGCTATGGTCCGTTGGACTTGAGGTTCCAAATGTATATCATTTTGAACTATGGTGGTGTTATACTGCATTCTGTAGGGAAATCGCCCAAAGAAATCATATTGATATGAGAACACTAGATAGAGCATTATGGCAATATTCAAAGGAAAATCAATGAGCTAAAATGAAGTGTTTGTGCATGGATTTCACTGCCGGCCCGCTGGCTAAGCTTTAGCCGGGTGGGACTTTCCCGATACGAAGGAGGCACCCAGTGGGTAACATAAACCAATTTTATCTCGATTTACATATATTCCCAAGTTTTCGGGCTTAACTTGGCACGAGCATTTGCAATGTTAGATTGGCCTTTATGTCTCCTCCCAAATAAATGTATTATCTCGGTCATCCGTCCGATATCGAGCCTGTTCCAATGCGCCTGTTAGATACTATGTTTAATTTCCTCTTGGAGTAACTTTATCAAGCTTTTCTTTGATTCTTTAACTTGTTCATAACTATCAATGATTTTTGTTATATCAT